>NZ_JARZHI010000030.1:0-119255 GCF_029946465.1 Polyangium sorediatum | reverse complement strand
TCGACGGGCACGGGCGGCACGGGCGGCACGGGCGGCACGGGCGGCACCGGCGGCGAGGGCGGTGTGGGCGGCGGCGGCACGGGCGGCACGGGCGGCACGGGCGGCGGCGGCACCGGCGGCAGCACCGACACCTGCAAGCGCAGCGAGTGCCCCGGCATCGACTCCCCGTGTGGCGTCCGTATCTGCGACGGGGGCGCTTGTGGAATGCTGGTCCTCCTGCAGGAGGGCACCGTCCTCGAGAGCCAGACGTATGGCGACTGCAAGCGCGCCGTGTGTGACGCGAACGGCGGCGTCATGCAGGTCGACGACACGAACGACCGTTTCGACGACGGCAACCCCTGCACGCTCGACACGTGCATGAACGGGGATACGATCCACATCAACCAGGACGCGGGCTTCTCCTGCGGCATGAACGTCAAGTGCAACGACGCCGCCCAGTGCGTGCGCTGCAACGTCGGCGGTCCTGCCAACGAATGCCAGAACGGCACCTCCTGCGCCGCGTCGAAGAACTACAAGGACATCGAGACGCTCGACATCGCCATCAACAAGTGCGTGCCGGCGACGTGCAAGGACGGCACGAAGAACGGCAGCGAGACCGACGTCGACTGCGGCGGCAGCACCTGCGCGCCCTGTGACGTCGGCAAGGTTTGCAACGGGCCGCTCGACTGCCTCGAAGCCGTCTGCGACGCCGCCACGAAGACGTGCGCCGCGCCCACGTGCACCGACGGCTCCTTGAACGGCGCCGAGACCTTCCCCGACTTCGGCGGCCCGATGTGCCCGCCGAACATCGTCATCGGGGCTGTGTGCCACGTCCCCGAGGACTGCGCCTCGGGCGTCTGCCAGGGCGCGAAGTGCGCGGCGCCCGCCTGCACCGACGCGACCCAGAACGGTAGCGAGGCCGGCGTCGACTGCGGCGGGACCTGCGCGACGAAATGCATCGAGCCCTGAGCCGCGCGCGAATCTCCACCCCGCGCGTCGGCCTCTTGCGCTATCGTGCAGCCGTACACCTGTCACGGACGTAACGAAGGCCCGAGCCCTCACGCCCCCGCAGGCGGCCTCCGCCCGCGGGGGCGCGCTTTCTTTTCCGAAGGCGCGCGCCGGGGGGGCTCGCGCTTCGGCGTCGAGAGAGCCGCGGGCGACGCGGCCCGGGAGGAATGCTTTGCCATGAGAATCGAACGAGCTTGGATGATCGCTTGTATCCTCGGCGCGACGATTGCGGCGTCCGCGGTCGGCTGCGGGGACGACCCCAGCTCCAACACCACGACGTCGAGCTCGTCGAGCGGCGGGACGGCCGGCACGGGCGGCACGGGCGGCATGGGCGGCACGGGTGGCATGGGCGGCGACGGCGGCGGCGTGCCCCCCGAGTGCACGAAGGCGGCGGACTGCACGATGCAGGGCGAGGCGAACTATTGCGGCGAGCCGGCGTGCGAGCTGGGCAAGTGTGTCCGCAAGGCCCTGCATCCGGCGGGCACGCCGCTGCCCTCGCAGGTCTACGGCGATTGCACCGAGGTGCAATGCGACGGCAGCGCCCAGCCTGCGCCCGTCTTCAAGAACGACGACGTCTACAACGACGGCAACGAGTGCACCGACGACGTCTGCATGGACGGCGTCGCCTTGCACAACGTCCAGGCGCAGGGCTTCCTCTGCTCCGCGGCGGGCATTTGCAACGACATGGGCCAGTGCGTGCAATGCATCGAGGGCGTGCAGGGCTGCTTCAGCGGCAACCAGATGTGCATGCAGGGCGCCTGCGTCGGCATCAACTGCGACAACGGCGTCAAGAACCCGGGCGAGGGCGACATCGATTGCGGCGGCAACTGCCTGCCCTGCGACGACGGCAAGACGTGCACGAACGGCTCGCAATGCAAGAGCGGCGTCTGCACGGGCGGCATGTGCGCCGTGCCGAGCTGCATGGACGCGGTGAAGAACGGGAACGAGAGCGGCTTCGATTGCGGCGGCGGCGAATGCCCGCCGTGCCCCACGGACGATAGCTGCCTGCTCCCGACGGACTGCCAGAGCGGCGTCTGCGTCGACGTCTTCTGCGCCGCGCCGAGCTGCACGGACGCCCTGCAGAACGGCGAGGAGTCCGGCATCGATTGCGGCGGCTCCTGCCCGAACGCCTGCCCCTGAGCGGCACGCCTCGCGCCGGCGCGTGATTTTTCGTCACGCGCCGGCGTTTTTCTTTCGACCCCGAAAGACATCGCTTAGGATCCCGCCCGGAGGCGGCGATGCATCGGCATGTCTTTGGGTTTCTTGGGCTTTCGACTTTTCTTTTTGCGTGTGCGCCGGAGCTACAGACGGGCGGGACGGGCGGGATGGGCGGCGCGGGCGGGATGGGCGGCGCGGGCGGGATGGGCGGCGCGGGCGGGATGGGCGGCACGGGCGGGATGGGCGGCACGGGCGGGATGCCGCCGCAGTGTACGACGGTCGACCAGTGCCCGGACACCCCCGAATGCCGCATCGGCGGCTCGTGCGACGAGGGGATGTGCAAATGGACGATAGAAATCCTGCCGGGCACGCCCGTCGGCGCGCAGATTTATGGCGATTGCAAGCGGCGGGAGTGCGATGCGTCGGGCGTCATCAGACAGGTCGACGACGCGAACGACAAGTACGACTGGGGAAACCCCTGCTACGTGGATGATTGCACTGCGGGGACAACGTGGAAAGCTGATCTCGGTAAATCTTGCACCACGGAATGGGGCAAGGTCGGTATTTGTACCGACCAATTCGAGTGCAAAGAGTGCGAGGTCGACGCCCATTGTCCCGGTGCGAAGTGTACCCCGATTGGCAAGTGCGTCCTTCTGCATTGCGACAACGGTGTTTTGGACTCCGTCAGCGGCGAAACGGACGTCGATTGCGGCGGCCCCTGCGTTTCCTGTGAAATCGGTTTGAAGTGCAAACAGCGCGCCGATTGTGCAGGGGGAGGTCCGTGCGCAGGCAGCCCCAAAGTTTGCCAGCCGCCATCCTGCAACGACACCTTCAAAAACGGCAACGAGACCGGCGTCGACTGCGGTGGCAGTTGCGCAGAGGACGTGGCAAACCCCAAGAGGTGCGCCGAGGGCGAGGGTTGCCTCTTCTTCAACGACTGTGCTATCGGCCTCTCCTGCAAATCGGGCATCTGCCAGCTCTGAACGATTTCCCCCATGCCTGCCCCCCGCCTCCCCGACGTCCCCTCCGATTGCCTGCTCTGCGGCACCTGCTGCTTCTCCGACCTCCCCGAGTACGTCCGCGTCTTCGGCGTCGATCACGACCGCATGGATGACGGCGCCCGCGCGCTCACCGAGTTCATCGGCAATCGCTGCTACATGCGCATCGAGGACGGCCATTGCGCCGCGCTCGTCCCCGACCCTGCGACGCGCCGCTTCGTCTGCTCCATCTATCCCATGCGCCCAGACGCCTGCCGCTCCCTCGACCGCGGCACCTCCGCGTGCCTCGGCGAGCTCAGCCTGAAACAAGAGCGCCCCCTGCTCGCGCTCGAAGCGATCGTCCGAAAGACGCGTTAGGGAGAATTTCCCGCGTCCGTCCCCGCGTCCGCTCCCACGGGCGCGGCGCGGCGCTCGATCCGCATCGTCACGTCCAAGAGGACGGTTTGTCCCGCAATGACCCGGATCTCCCGCTTCTCGTCCGGCGCGTTCGGGTGCTTGAACGTCACGTAATGCCGGCCCGACACGACCGGGATCGGACGCCCGATCGGCGTCACGTCCACGTACCGCCCGTCGACGAGCACCTCGGCCCACGGCCGCGCGAGCACCTTTACGTAGCCCCGCTCCGACGCGTCGGTCTCGCTCGCCGGCTCGGCCGTCACGTCCTCCTCACGGACGAACCCCTCCACCACGACCGCGCCCACCACGACGAGCCCGAACAACACCACGAGCCGCTGCACGAGCGGCCCGAGCGGCAAGGGCGGCGGCCCCTTTTTCGGCTGCCTCCGCCCCTTCTCCTCGGCGATCTCCTCGCCCAAAAACGAGAGCGCGAGCGCCCGCGTCACGAGCTTCCGCGACGGATCCCGCGTCGCCTCGTCGAGCGCCTCGGCCAGCGCCTCGGCCAGCGCGTCTCCGTCCTCGAACCGATCCTCCGGCCGCTTCGCCAGGCAGCGCATCACGATCCGCGAGAGCCCTCGCGGCAGCACGATCCCGTGCCGATCGAGCGGCTTCGGCTCCTGGCTCCGCACCCGCCGCGCGAGCTCGTCGCGCCCCTCCGCGCCCTCGTCCCACGGCCGCGCCCCGGTGAGCATCTCGTAGAGCACGACCCCCAGGGAAAACACGTCCGATCGCGGGCTCGCCGGCTCCCCCACGATCTGCTCCGGCGCCGCGTACTCCGGCCCGGACAGCCGCTCGCTCCCGTCGAACGGCGAAGGCGCGGCGGGCGCCGACAGATCCATCGCCGCCCCGAAATCCACGAGCACGCTCCGCCCGTCCGGCGCGAGCGTGATCCCCTCCGGCCGCACGTCCCGATGCACGATCCCTCGTGCATGCGCGTGCCCGAGCCCCGACGCGACGCCGAGCGCGATCGCCGTCGCCACCTCGTGCGGCAGCCGCTTCGTCCGCGCGAGCACGGCCGCGAGCCGCGGCCCCGGCACGTCTTCGAGCGCCACCCACGTCGCGCCCGACCCCGGCGACACGTCGAGGCACCGCACCACGGACGCGTGCCCCATCTTCGCGAGGATCCGCGCCTCGCGCCCGAGCGCCGACCCGAGCGGCGACCCTTCCGCGAGCGTCCCCTTCAGCGCCTTGACGATCGCCACGCGCCCGAGCCGCTCGTGCTCGGCGCGGTAGAGCGTGGCGATCGCCCCTTCGGACAGCTTCTCCCGGACCCGGTACGGCCCTATCTGCGCCTGCAACACCAGCCCCTAACGCGGCGAGCGGCCACCCGTCATCCCGCTCGGCGCCTCGATCCCGAGCACCTCGAGCACCACCTTCGCCACGTCCGCGAGGCTCTGATCCTCGGCGAGTTTTCCACGCGGGTGCGTCGAGACGTACGGCACCACGTTCGTCGTGTGACCGCCGCGCGGCTTGCCCTCCGCGTCGAGCATCTCCTCACAGCCGCCGTGTGTCCCCACGACGAACAGCGCGCCGCCCTTCTCCTCCGTCGCCGCCGCGATCTGTGCGACCGCCGCGTCCACGGCCTCGACCGCCGCGATCGCCGCCGCGAGATCACCCCGGTGCGCCGCGTGATCCGTCGCCGCGAGGCTCACGATGACGACGTCGTGGCTCCCTTCGCGGATCGCGCGCGTCGCCGCCTCCGCGATGTTCTCCGCCTCGACGACGCGGATCTCCTCGCCGTCCTTGCGGGTCCTGCGACCCCCGTCGAACCCTTGCGCCACGTGCCTCGCGCGGTCCGGCTCCGCGATCCGGAGCTGCGTCAACCCGGCTGCCGCGAGCACATCGCCGAGCGTGCCCTCCGGAGGCTCGTCCGGGAACGCGCTCATCACTTCGAGCGCCGGTTCGAGCCCCACGAGCGAGAGCAGGCCGAACTCGTCGAACGCGTACACGGGCTTCTTCCGGTCGGTCAGGTACGCCTCGACCTCGGGGGGGATGCCGCGACGAACCATCATCGCCGCGAGCTGCTCCACGCGATCCGCGCGGTGCGTGAGGAAGAGCCCCGCCTCCTCGCCGAACCACGACCAGCCAGCGCTTTGCCCCGAGGCGAAGTCGGCCATGAACGACCCGACCATGCCCTCGTACTCGCCGATCCGCGTGGGCTCGACGTTCCCGTCCGTCTGCTTCGCCTGATACGCCGCCTGCAGCGCCTCGTACGGCGTCTCCTTCGTCTTCGCCTCGCCGCGCACGATCGCCGCGTAGGCCTTCTCCGTGTGGTCCCAGCGGCCGCTCCGATCCATCGCGTACGACTGCCCGGAGATCGTCCCGATCACGCCTTTGTCTTCGAGCTCGAAGGCGAGCGGCTCGAGCAGCTTCCACGCGCTCCGCGGCGCCGCAGCCTTCTCCTCCAGGAACGCGTGCACCACGACCTTCACGTCGTGCGCCTCGCACACCCGCACCATCATGCGCAGGTGCTCCAGCGTCCCGTGCGCGCCGTCCGCCGAGATCGGCGCGAACAGGTGCAGGCGGCAGTTCCGGTCGTGGGCGATCCACATCGCCCGCTCGATGACCTTGTTCGACCAGAGCTTCTTCGCGGCGATCGCCTCATCGATGCGCGTCCGGCCAGGGCGCGGCGTCCGGCCCGTCCCGATCGCCTCGTACCCGAGCGCGCCGGCGCCGACCTTGCCCGCGCCGAGCCCCACGGCCTCGCCGCTCGCCCGCAGGCGCGTCTTTCCGAACTGCTCGCCGAGCCGCGTGAGCGCCTCCGTCTTCGCCAGCCGGACCGCGTTTCCCTCGCGCGCGTCGCGCTCCCCGAGCCCGTCGAGCAGGCACAACACCACGGGCTTCTGCCTCGCCACCACCATGCGTGTACTCTACTCGCTCTTTGGGCTCGCTTGCCGGGTCGTCCGCCGCGATCGCACGGCTTCCCGGGCCAGCGTGTCCGCGCGTTCGTTCCCGCGGACGCCCGAATGTCCAGGGACGTACTCGAGCCGCGTTTTGCTGCGCTTCAGGGCATCTTTGACCTCGGCCACGAGGTCCGTGTTGGCCTTCGCCTTCCAGCCCTTCTGGAGCACGCCGATCGCGTACTGGCTGTCCGTGCGGACGAGCAGGGATTTCCCCGTGTCCGCGACGGCTTCCACGGCCCGCAAGATCGCCGTCAGCTCCGCGATGTTGTTCGTTCCGTTGCCGAGATACTCGCTGATCTCGATCCGCCGATCCCCATCTTCCACCAGCACCCCGAGCCCCGCCGGCCCCGGATTGCCTGTGCAAGCGCCGTCCGCGTAGGCGACGACCTGCCCCTCCGCAGGCGGCGGCGCCGCGTCATGCGCGGCCTTCGCGGCGGCTTTGCGCTCCTCGGACGTCGTCGCCTTGGCCCGGCTCGTCCCCGCGGACTTCGTCGCGCCCTTGGCCTCGCCCTCTTTTTTCTCGACGGCTTCGGCCTCCCCACACGCGTCGTCCGGCAGCACCTCGCCCGGGACCACCTTCAGGTTGTCCTCGCGTGCTCCGTACTTCCGCCCGTCGTTCGGCTTGTACCGGATCTCCACACGACCGCCGTCCGAGACCAGGCGGCCCGCCTCGTCGGCCTTCGCATACACCTTTTGCCCGCGCAGGAGCGCTCGTACCCACGGCACGCGCGCACCTTGGCACAGACCCCCGCCCTGACGAAAGCAATCGTCATCGGTTCCGTCACGCCGTCGCCCCCGTGACAGCCGGCCCGGCCCGTTGTACACGCCCCCTTCGTGAACGAGAACGAAGACGTGCGACCCTTCTTTGCGCCTGGCCTCTTCGAGGGGCAGGTGGCCATCGTCACCGGAGGCGGCAGCGGCATCGGGCTCTCCGTGGCGCGGGAGCTCGGTCGGCTCGGCGCGAGCATCGTGATCTGCGGGCGAAAACCCGAGAAGATCGAGGCCGCGCTCGGCACGTTGCGCGAGGCAGGCCTCGCCGAGAGCCGCCTCCTCGGCTTGCCTTGTGACATCCGTGAGCCTGCGCAGATCGAGGCGTTCGTCCGCGCCGCGATGGATCGCTTCGGCCGCGTCGACATCCTCGTGAACAACGCGGGCGGCCAGTTCCCGAGTCCGGCCGAGCAGATCTCGCCGCGCGGTTTCGAGGCCGTCGTCCGCAACAACCTGAACGGCACGTTCTACATGACCCGCGAGGTCGCGAACGTGGCCATGATCCCGCAGAAGCGCGGCCGCATCGTCAACGTCACGGCCATGGTCGTCCGCGGGTTCCCGGGCATGGCGCACACCGGCGCCGCGCGCGCGGGCGTCGAGAACCTCACGCGCACGCTCGCGGTCGAGTGGTCCTCGCATGGAATCCGGGTCAATGCGGTCGCGCCGGGCACGATTCGTTCGAGCGGCACGGCGCAATATGGCGACGGGATGCTCGAGGTCGCGCGCAAGGCGACGCCCTTGAAGCGCCTCGGCGGCGTGGACGAGGTCGCGCGTGTGGTCGTGTTCCTCGCCAGCGAGCGCAACGATTTCATCACGGGCGCGGTGATCCCGATCGACGGGGGCGCCTCGCTCTGGGGCGACATCTGGCCGATCTCCGACCCCTAGCGTGAACGCCGGCGATCCCCATACCTCCCCGGGGGGAGGAGCTCCCGAGAGCCCGCGGCCCGCGCCCGAAGCGCTCGCGCCCGCGCCCGCGGCGCCCGTGCCCGCGGCGCCCGTGCCTGCGCCCGCACCCAGGACAAACTATTTTCGCGCCGCCTACGCGTGGTGCCGTGAATACGTCCTCGGGTACGACCCCGGGTTTTTCTGGGTCCTCGCGCCTTTCATCCTGCTCTGCATGGTGCTCTATACCCGGGCGCCCACGACGAACTACATCTTCGACGAGCAGGAAGCGCTCCTCGCGAACCCGTACGTCAACGCCACCGGGGGCTTGCGCTACATCGACGCCATCTTCCGCGATTTCTGGGGCCTGCCGCCCGATCGCAGCGTCGGCTCGTATCGCCCGGTCCCCAATTTCTTGTGGCGCGCGCTCTGGGCCATCTCCAAGCAGCCCTTCTTTCACCATTTCTACAACGTCCTCTTCCACGCCGTGAATGGCGCGCTCCTCTCGCTCGTGACCTTCCGGGTCACGCGCAGGCGGGGCACGGCCTATCTCGCCGGCGCGATCTTCGTCTCCGCCGCCATTCTCACCGAGGCCGTGAGCGGCATCGTCGGCATCGCCGACGTCTTCGGCGGCATGGGCGCCCTCCTCGCCGTGCTCGCGCTCGCGCTCCCGGGCTGGCTCATGCCCGCGGGCGTCTTTTTCGCCCTCCTGTTTGGCCTCTTCAGCAAGGAGAGCGCGGTCGTCTGCGTCCCGCTCGTCCCCTTCGCCGCGCTCGTCTTCGCGCCGCACCTGCACCCCGAGCGCCCCGCGCGTTTCCTCCGCACCACGGCCGCGCTCGTCGCCTCCGTCTTCGCGTTCGTCTTGTACGTCGAGCTGCGCAAGCGCTGGTTCCCTTCGCCGACGCCGGCCGAGCTGCTCGAACCCTTGCCCGAGGGTGCCTCGCAGCTCTCGCGGGCCGCGCGCGCCTTCCTCCTCTGGTTCCACCAGGCGCCGCTCCCGCGCGACCCGCTGAACAACCCCCTCGCCGAGATCGATCTCCCGCACCGCATCGCCGGCGCCCTCCGTGTCTACTTTCGTGGCCTCGTGCAGGTCGTTTTTCCACGCACCCTGAGCGGGGATTACTCGTTCCCGCAGGAGCCCGCGCCCGAGCGCCTGGTGTTTGCCGAGAGCGTGCTCGGTGGTCTCTTCTTGATCGGGCCGCCCCTTGCGGGGATCGTCGCGTGGATCGTCGGCGTCGTCCGGGAGCGCGCGGCGCGGAGGGAGATCGTGCGGCTCGGGCTCGCCGGACCCACGGCGCCGGGCCGTCCTCGGCTCGCCGTCGTCGCGGCTGTCCTCTTTGCGCTCGCGCCCGCGCTCGTGGCCATCGAAGTCTTCGTCCTCCGGCCGCGCGGGATCTCGCTCACGTTGCGCGGGTTTTCCTGGGCCATCCTGGCCGTGCCCGTCTTCGCGATCTCGCTCGGTCTCTTCGCCGAGGGCACGCGCGGCGTCGTCCCGCCCGACGCGCCCGGGGCCCCGCGTCCGCTCGGCCGCGCGGGGCTCGCGCTCGTGGCGGTGGGCCTCGTCTGGCTCGTCGTGAGTTATTTCCCGCACTCGAACATCCCGGTCGTCCTGCCGACCGTGCGGGCCGAGCGATTCTGGTATTTCCCGGTCATCGGCACCTCGCTCGTGCTCGCGGTCGCCTTCGCGGCGGTGCACGAGCGTCTCGCGAAGCGCCCCCGCCTCCGCTTCGTGGTCCCGGCCGTGTTCGTGGCATTTTTCGTGTTCCAGTGCGTCAAGGCCTATACGCACGCCATGGATTACCGCTCGGACCTCACGTTCTGGGAGGCGACGAAGGACGCGGTGCCGATGTCTGCGAAGGCGCACCTCAATTTCTCCGTCATGAAGGGCGCGCGCCAAGACATGGAGACGCGCCTCGCCGAGAGCCGGAAGGCGCTCGAGCTCGCGCCCGACTGGGCCATGGCGCACGTGTATACCGGCGACACGCTTTGCCGCATGGGCCGCCCGGACGAGGCGTGGCCCCATTACGAGATCGGCTTTGGCAAGGGCGCGAACGAGATCGGGCTCCTCGCGCTCGGGCTGCAGTGCCTTTACGACGTGAAGAAGCTGAAGGAGCACGAGGACGCCCTGCGCGCGCTCGCGGAGGAGCACCCCGGGACCTGGCTCGCGTACCTCGCGATCGACACGCTCGACAACGGCGAGAAACACGGCGGCGTCGATCCGAAGCACCGCCCGCGCAACTACAACGAAGGGCCGAAGGACAACGCCGAATAAAGTCCGGGGCCTTCGAAACGAGAAACCCCGCCTCGGCTGGACCGAGGCGGGGTTTTTCCTTTTATCCGACGATCAGACGGAGAGGCTCACTTGTTCTTGCGGTACGAGGCCCACTGGGCCTGCATCCGCGAGCTCTGGCCCTCGGTGAAGGTGTTCATGCAGGCGTCGTCGGTGTAGTCCATGAAGTTCAGGATGGGATCGACGCCCGAGAAGCTCGAGCCCGTGCAGGTGTCGCGGCCCGTCGGGCAGCCGTACGCGGCCGATTTCTCGGCCGGCGTGTCGGCGACGCCGTCGCCGCCGGTGCTGGCGTTCTTCGCGCAGGCACCCTGGAACGTGTGGTAGAGGCCCATCCAGTGGCCGACCTCGTGCGTGCCCGTGTCGCCGAGGTTGTACGGCGTCGCGGTGCCGCCGGGGACCGACGAGTAGAGGATGACGACGCCGTCATCCTTCGGGTTGCTGTTGTAGCTCGAGGGGAACGTCGCCCAGCCGAGCAGGCCGCCGCCCGGGTTCGAGCTGTAGACGTTGAGGTCGTCCGCCGTGCCCTGGCGGAGGGCCGTCTTCATGTTCTTCTCCCCCGTCGAGCCCGGGGCCGCCGTGTACCACGTGCTGTTCGTCGTGCGGTCGACGCTGATGAGGTTGAAGCTCACGCCCCAGGGCGCGTATGCGTCATTGAGGACCTTGATCTGCGCGTCGATCTGGCTCTGCGGGATATCGCCGTTCGCGATGCCCGTGCCCTTGTTGATGACGTGCCAGTAGACGGGGATGGTCGCGCCGACGCTGACGTTGAGGTTGTCCTTCCAGGGAGCGAGCTGCTCGAACTCGGCCTCGAGCTTGGCGAACTCCTCCGCCGTCAGCTCCTTCGTGCCGCAGGTGCGCACGACGGGCACGCCGGCGGCTTCCGTCTCGCCCCCGACATCCACACCCTCGCCGATCTCGGTCGAGTCGGCGCTGCAGCCCGCGCCGAGCAGCGCGAAGGCGGAGAAGAGACCCCCGAGAATGACCGTGTACTGAAGATTGCGCATGCGGCTCTCCTTGTGCTGTCGGAAAAAAAGGACCCACGCAATGTACAGGGCGCGCACCGTTTTATTCAAGTGAAATCGATTCGAAATCGACGCCATGCCGGGGCGCGTAATGACGCGGCCGGTATCAAAAGCAATCAAATTGCAAAACAATTGGCCGCGGCACTTGCGGAGGGAAGCCCACGTCCGCCTGGGGCGTGACGCGTAAATATCCGAAGCAGCGGATAATTTGGTCCAGCTTCGTCAATCGCGGCGCTGCTGGCATGGGTCGCGTCACACGCTCAACGGTGCAATTGCAAATGAATTACAACGGTTCGTTCGCCGCGACGTCACTTCGGCCGACATGTGGTCATTCCTATGACCACGGCATTCAATCAACGGTGGCAGAATATTCCAGTGTTGGCGCTGTATACGACGGCGTCGAGCCGATGCTCCGGACGCACGAGACCGAGCTCCGGCGCCCCGAGGTCGACCTCGATCTCGCCCCCGACATCCGAGAACCCACACGCCCGCGCCCCGAGCTCGGATCCGATTCGCCAGAGCGCCTCGGCCGGCGTCCGCTCCGCCGCATCCTGGGTCCGCAAGGCGATGCGCTTGCCCGTGCGCAGCCGCTCGCCGAGATCCACGCACCGAAGATCCTCGAGCGGCGCCGTCATGACGTGGCTGTCGATCCCCGTGCAAAGCAAGGCGCCCGCGTCCACGAGCGCCGTCACGTCCGGCAGTCCATCACCGAGATCCCGCTCCGTCGTCGGACACAAGCAAACGAACGCGCCCGCCTCGCCGAGGTGCCGCGCCTCGTGTGGCGCGAGGTGCGTCGCGTGCACCGCCACGAACCGCGGCGAGAGTACGCCCCGGTCGGCGAGGAGCTCGACCGGTCGTTTCCCGGTCTCGGCGAGGCACGCCGTGATCTCCGCGGGCTGCTCGGCCACGTGCGCGTGCAGCATCATGCCGCGCGCCTCGGCGAACGCCGCGATCGGCCCGAGCCAATCGGGCGGGACCGCGCGCACGCTGTGCGGCGCGACGCCGATCCGCACATCGGGGTCCTGCGCCCATCGCGCGGCGAGTGTCTCCACGTCGGCGAGCGAGCGATCGAGGTCCGCATCGGAAAACCTGCGCTGCGCCCCCTCGGGCGGCTTCCCGGCGCCCGCGCGCGTGTAAATCACCCGGAGCAGCGCGATGCGGAGCCCCTCGGCCTTCGCCGCGCGGATCACCTGATCGGCGAGCACGACGCGATCGTCGTAGGGCACTCCGCCCGGCTGGTGATGCACGTAGTGGAACTCGCCCACCGTGCGCACGCCGGCGCGGTAGAGCTCGCGGTACGCGACGCGCGCGATCGCGTGGATGCTCTCCGGCGTGAGCGTGTCCGCGAGCGTGTACATCGAGGTCCGCCAGGACCAGAAGTCGTCCGTGCCCGTGGGGCCGGGCCGCTGCGCATCGCCCCGCATCGCGCGCTGGAAGGCGTGGGAATGCGCGGTCGCAAGGGCGGGCAGGAGAAACCTCTCGTTCATGAGCGCCTCGTCGCGAGCGTCACGCACGGCCGCGGTTCATTTGCCCCAGTTGACCTTGGGGCGACCGGGCGGGGTGACGTTCGGCATCACATGGTAGAGCGAGCGCGCGAAGAGCGGGAGCGATCCACACGCGGCCTCGCCGAGGTTCTTCTCTTCGTCGGGATCGGTGCGCAGATCGAAGCAGTGGTACTCGGCGTCCCACTCGCGTGCCTGCACCTTGAGCGGCCCCTGCATCGCGCCCCAGTTGCGGAACGAGCACTCCCACACGCCCGTGCAGTTCGTGAGCGGCACGGGCTCGATCGTCCGCTCGGGCCGCGTGAGCGGGTGGCCGATCATGCGGCGCCGGAAGGGCACGAGCGCAGGATCGTCCCATACGCCGAGGAGATCGAGGAACGTGGGCGCGAGGTCGAGGTGGTAGACGTACGCGTGCTCGGCCGCGCGGATGCTCGCCTCTTCCTCCGGCGCGAGCGTGCCCGCGGGCGCGTCGATCCACGTCGGCACGCGGATCTCCTCCTCGTAGAGCGAGCTCGTGTGCCCCATCTGCCAGTGCTCGCGGAACGACTCGCCGTGATCGGACGTGTACACGACGACCGTGCGCGCGCCTTTGTCGGTCTCGCGCACGTGCCGGAGCAGCTTGCCCACGGCCATGTCCGACAGGTACACGACGTTCTTGTAGTAGTTCAGGAACTGGTCGTTGAGCTCGGGCGCGTTCTTGAAGACCGCCGGCTGGAACGGCGCATGTTTCTCATCGTAGACGTAGGGGTAGTGCACGTTCGAGTAGTGCACGACGGCGAAGAAGGGCTCCTCGAGCTCGCCGAACTCCTCGATCACGCGCTCGGTGAGCAGCGCGTCGTACGCGCCCGCGTCGAGATCCGCCATCGTGTCGAGGTGCGTCGCGACCGCGAAATGGCTCGCGGGGATGTCTTGCACGTAGAGCCGCGCGTTGCCGAAGATGAGGTTCTGGCTCGTCCAGTACGCCGTGTCCCAGCCCGCCGCGGCCGCGTACTCCCAGAGCAGCGGCACCGAATGCAAGACGGCGCGTGGCTCGGTCGGGCGCACGCCGGACCAGATGTTCGAGATGGAGATCGCCGTCGTCGAGTCGTGCGCGTGCATCTCGTGGAGGGGCATGCGGTCCGGCACGGCCTCGTTCGAGAAGGGCGTCGCGCAGTCGCCGGCAGGGTCGTAGGCGACGCAGGACACGTCGGCGCGCTGGCTCTCTTGCAGCACGAGCAGCACGTTGCGCGGCCGCTTCGGCTTCGCGGAGAGCTTCGGCACGGGCTCGGGGCGCCGGCGCTCGACGCGTAGATCGGGCGAGTCGTTCGTGAGGTCGAGGTTCTCCTTCACCGTCGCCGTGACGCCGTGGAAGTAGAGGAGATCCGGCGGCGACGACATGACGACGCGGTAACTGACGGGCGTCTTCACCGCGAGGACGAGCACGGCCGGGACGAAGATCGGCGCGACGAGCCGCGGGATCCGACGCGGTCGTACGAACCTCCGCGCGAAGACGAGTATGCCGATCGAGGCCGCGATCGCGAGCACGACCTCGAAGAGCAGGCTCGGGCGGGCGAGCGGGAGGTAGCCGTAGAGCGAGTGCGCGACCGACTTCGAATGGATCTGCCCGTCGAGCGTGAGGTACGTGTTCCACTGCCTGTGGAACGCGCCCTCGACGCCGAGCGCGACCGAGAAGAGCAGGACGAAGAGCCCGCCCACGGCGACGCGGAAGACCCCGCGGGCGCGTGACGCCACGTAGAGCAAGACGGCCCAGAAGACGAAGCTCTCGCAGAGCCCCGCGAGGTAGCCGAGCCGATGCCACCGATCGAGCCGCAGCAGGTGATCGTGCCGGCGCAGGAGGTCCGTGGCGAGCACCCAGAGCATCGGCGTGAGCAGCGCGAGGAACCCGATCCACCTGCGCCGCCGCCTTCGCTGCTTGCGCCGCTGCCCCGCGGGTCCGAGCTGTTTCTTCGCCTTGCGCTTGCCGGGCTTCGTCGTCGCCGCCGTCGCCGTGGTCGCGGCGGGCCCAGGGCTTCCTTCGGTCACGTCCGTCACGTCTTTGATTCGTTCATTTCACGAGGCCCGGCAGCCCTCCGTGCAGGGCCTCCGCGCGCGCGGCCATGTCCCCGCACGCCGCCGCGCCGAGATCGTTCCGCTCCTTCGGATCCGCGAGCACGTCGTAGCAATGCCACGCCGTGTCCCACTCCCGGGCTTCGAGCTTCAAGTTCCCCCGCATCATGCCCCAGTTGCGGAACGCGCAGCCCCACACGCCCGAGCAGTTCGTGAGCGGCACCGGCTCCGTCCGTTCGATCGGGCCGAGCAGGCTCTTGCCGATCATCGCGCCGTACCAGCGCGAGAAGCCCGCCTCGTGCTCCAGGCCGAGCATGTCGAGGATCGTCGGCGTGAGATCCGTGTGGAACACGATCGATTCGCGGTGCGACGCGAGCGCGGCCGCCTCGGCCTCGGTGAGCGTGCCCTCGGGCGCGTCGATCCAGCCCGGCACGTGGATCTCCTCGTCGAGCACCGCGCCCGTGTGCCCGAGCTGCCCGTGCTCGCGGAACGACTCGCCGTGGTCCGACGTGAACACCACGATCGTGCGCTCGCCGAACGGCTGCTCCCGGACGAACCGCAGCATCTCGCCGATCGTCCGATCCTGCAGGTGGACCGCGTCGAGGTAGTAGTTGCGGTACGCCTCGTTGTCCTCGGGCGCCTTGCTGTCCATCGCGGGCTGGAACGGGGCGTGCTCGGCGTCGATGCGGTAGGGGATGTGCGTGTTGCCGTAGTGGGCGACCGCGAAAAACGGCTCGCGCATCTCGCGGATGTCCTTGCGGATGCGCTCGGTGAGCAGCTCATCGCGCGCGCCGAGATCCATGTCCGCGAGCGGATCGAGATCGGTCGCGCCGGTCTGGTGCGAGGTCGGCAGGTCCTGCACGTAGAGGCGCGAGTTCGCGAACATCATGTGGTGGCTGGTCCAGTACGCCGTGTCGTACCCGGCCGCGTTCGCGTAGTCGAAGAGGAGCGGATGGCCGTGCAGGTCCTCGCGCGAGGACGTCGGCGGCAGGCCCGACCAGAGCACCGCGAGCGAGATCGCGGTGGTCGAGGCGTTCGATCGCATCTGGAGCAGCGGGAAGCGCTTCCTCGCCGCGGCGTTCGTCGCCGGCGAGAAGGGGCAGTCATCGGTCGGCGCGATGCAGTGCGCGTCGGCGCGCACGCTCTCGGTGATGACGAAGAGCACGTTCGGCCGCGTCACGCGCGCGCCGCTCGGGATCGCCGTGGCGCGGGGGAGCGTGGGCGGCGTGCGAACCCCGGGGCGGACGTGCTCGGGCGGCCGGAGCCCGGTGATCTGCTTGATCACGCCGCCCATCGCGTGGAGGTAGATCACGTCCGGCGTCGACGCCTGCACGGTGCGGTACGAGCAGGGGATCACGAAGCCGAAGAAGATCGCGATCGGCGCGAGGATCCGCGCCGCGCGTCCGCTCCGCGTCTGCCGCGGCCGCACGAACCTGCGCGCCGCGACGACCAGCGCCGCGGCGCAGACGAGCGGCGGCGCGACGGCCGAGACGAGGTTCCCGCCGTCCGCGCGCAGGTGCCCCATGACGCTCTCCGAGAACGACGTCGCGAAGAGCAACGCGTCGAGGTTCACGTACGTCGAGTAGCAGCGCTGGAAGTAGATCTGGACGCCGAGCGTGACCGTCGCGAGCAGCACGAAGAGCGAGGCCGAGACCCAGCGGACGGCGCCGCGCCGCGAGGACGCGGAGTAGAGCAAAAGGCCCCACAGGACCGCGCTCTCGAGGATCGCGCCTGCGTAACTCACGACGTGCTTGCCGCGCAGATCGAGCAGCCTCCCGCCGCGGATGCCGATGTCGACGGCGAGCACGAGGACGGCCGGAGCGAGGAGCACGAGCCAGGCGAGGCGGCGCCGCGCCCGGGCCAGGCGCCGGAGCTTCTGGCTCTTCGGCGCGAGGGAGGCGGGATCGCTCGTCCGCGTGCCTTCCGCGCTGGGGTCGAGGGGGTAGTTCGTCGCGGACACGCTGCGCGCCCCATCCTAGCCCAAATCACGTCCCCGCGACGAATGGGTGACGTGATTGCAACGACCGTGCTGGAGGACCGGGGCCTCGCGTTGCCCCGGCCACGGGAGCAGGCGGCCACGAGGGCAGGGGGCCATGCTCCTCCGGACGGTTCGATTTATGCTCCGCCCCGGCCGAAGGGCCGTCCGGAGTCAGCCCATGTCGACGAACACCGAGCCCACGGAACACGCGCGCCTCACCCTGGAGCTCGAGACGGCGCTCCTGCGCGAGCTGCGCTCGACCTACCAGGACCTCAACGCCTCGTACTTCCGGCGCGCGTTGAAGATCCCGACGATCGAGCTCGGCGACGCGGAGCGTTACCTTGGTCGCTGGCACCGGGAGACGCGCTGCATCGAGATCGGCCGGCGGCTCGTGATCGAGCGACCGTGGGGGATCGTGGTCGAGGTGCTGAAGCACGAGATGGCGCATCAGTACGTGCACGAGGTGCTCGGTCAGACGAGCGAGCAAGCGCATGGCCCAGCCTTCCGCGGGGTCTGCCAGCGGCTCGGGATCGACGCCCACGCCTCGGGGCTGCCCGACGCGCGAGGCGAGGACCCGGGCGAGGCGCGTGTGCTCGAGCGGATCGCGAAGCTGCTCGCCCTCGCGGAGAGCGCGAACGTCAACGAGGCGCAGGCCGCGATGAACGCCGCCCAGCGCTTGATGCTGAAGTACAACATCGACAGCGTCGCGGAGCGGCAAGCGCGAGGCTACGGCTTCCGCCACCTCGGCAAGCCCACGGGCCGCGTGACCGAGGCCGAGCGGCGGCTCGCGTCGATCCTCGGCAAGCACTTCTTCGTGGACGTCATCTGGGTACCGGTCTACCGGCCCCTCGAAGGCAAGCGCGGGAGCGTGCTGGAGATCTGCGGCACGCACGCGAACCTGGAGATGGCGAGCTACGTGCACGCGTTCCTGACGCGCACGGCCGAGCAGCTCTGGACCGCGCACAGGAAGGCGAAGGCGCTCGGCGGCAACCGCGATCGGCGCACCTTCGTGGCGGGCGTGATGGCGGGGTTCGACGAGAAGCTCGGGGCGCAACGCGAGATCAACACGAGCGACGGGCTCGTGTGGGTGAAGGACGCGGACCTCGGACGCTACTACCGGCAGCGGCATCCGCGCATCCAGCACGTGAAATACGCGGGCGGGCCCCGCAGCGAGGCGCACGCCGAGGGACGCGCGGCCGGCCGGCGCATCGTGCTGCACAAGCCGGTGGGGCAGGGGCCCAGCGGCGGGATTCGCCTTCTGCCAGGGAAGTCCTGAGCGAGGCTCGTCAGGAGCAGCAGAAAAAATCGCGACGCTCGACGAACCCGAGCGCGGCGAGATCCTTTCGGATGATGTCCCGCGCTCCGCGCGCGCCCACGGCCACGAGCACGAAGTGCCGCGCGGGATCGAGCGTCGCAGGCGGGACGATCGGCGCTCCGTACGCCGTGCGGCCGATCTTCCTCGGATCGATGTCCACGAACGCCGTGGCCTTCGCGCCCTCGGCCGCGAGCGCACGCGCGAGCTTGCGCCCCGTCGGCCCCGCGCCCCACACGACGAACGCGCGTGCGTCTCGCGCGAGCCGCGGCGCGAGGTAGTGCGCCTTCGCTTCGATGAAGCGCACGATCGCGTAACGACCGTCGCGGAACGTCGCGCGGCCGGGATGGTGACGCCAGCGCAGCAGCGTTCGATCCACCTTCGCGAGCCCGTAGCCTGCGGCGTGGAGCCGGAGCCAGAGGTCGTAGTCCTCGGGCCAGTGCACGTCGCGGAATGCGCCCACGGCCTCGAACGCCTCACGCCGCAGCATCACGGAAGGGTGGCAGAGCGGCGCCTCGACGAAGATCTCGCGGTCGTGATCTTCCGGCGTGACGATCGCGTTTTGCCACGCCACGTACCGCGCGAGCCCCTCGCCGACGGCCTCGGCCGGGAAGGGCTCGACGCGTGTCCCCACGACGCCGAGACGCTCGTCCTTGCGAAGCGCGTCGACCTGCCATCGAAGCCTCTCCGGGAGCGAGACGTCGTCCGCGTCCATGCGCGCGAGGAAGGGCGCGCGCGAGGCCGCATGTGCGCAGGCGAGCGCGCGCGCGATCCCCACGCCGCCGGTTCGCAGCGGCACGACGCGCGGATCCTCCGCGGCCCTACGCGCCACGATCGCCGGGCCGCCGTCCGTCGAGCCGTCGTCGACGACGAGGACCTCGATCGGCACCTCCCGCTCGGCGAGGATGCCCGCGAGCGCCTCTTCCAGCGTGCTCTCTGCGTTGCGGTAGGGGATCAGGACGGAGACGAGCGGCGACACGGAAAGGCGGAGCTATGGCAGCCTGCGGCTCTTCCGCAACGACTCGCCGGTCGCGAGCCACTCGCGCGCCTCTTGCTCGTCCGTGAAGCGGCGGATGAACTTATCTGCGCCCGTCTCGCGGGCGAGGCGGCTCATGTGCAGCGCGAGCACCTCGCTCTCGAGCACGGTCGCCATGCGCCGCACGCCCATGGTCTTCGCGAACTCCTGCACGTCGCGCACCACCTCGACCACGTCGGGCGACGCGGGCCGGAACTTCCGCAGATCCGCGAAGATCTTGAGTTCGGGGCCGGTCATCGTGACGGCCGAGCGGCGCAGCTCCACGACGAACTGCTTCATCTCGTCGACCTGCACGAGCCCTTCCATCGAGAACTCGATCGCCGTGTTCAGCTTGTCGAGCTTGATCTGGAACATGCGCGGAGCTCCGGGAGTAAGCGCGACCATACCACGCTCCCCCGCTCGTCGAGAACGTGCCGCGCGACCTCGCCGCGCGGCTCGCTACTTCTTGAACTTGCTCAGGTGCGTGATGAACCAGCGGCCTTGCCACGAGATGATCACGCGCACCTCGATCGACTCCGTCTTTTCGCCGATCCGGTAGCGGAGCTTTCCGCGGAAGGTGCGGTAGTAGCCGATCTTGTTGCCCTCGTCGCCGGGCGGCACCCACTTCGGCTTGGAGCCGAGCTCGAAGGCCTCGAACGTCGCGCCTTCCCAGGACTTGCGCTTCTTGTGCAGGGCGTGGATGTCGCGCGCGTAGGTCCGGTGAAGCTGGTCCCAATACTTGTCGGGGCCCTTCACGTCCTTCAGCGAAACGAAGGGCTCCTTCGGGAACCAGAACGACTCCCCGCGCGCCGGATCATCGTTCACGATCGCGTCGAAGAGCGCGGCCGCGCGCTTCTGCAGCTCCTCGCTGCTCTCCGGCGGCAGGACCTTGTTGTTCGCCACGTACGGCGCCGCGACCTCGGCCGCGTCGCTCCCCGCGTCCGAGAGCTCGGCCGTCGACGAAGCATCCGCAGACGGCGCCTCCGCGTCCGCCGCGCCGCCGTCCGCGACGAGGGGCGCAGGGGCGGGCGGCGCGGGCGCGGCGGCGCTCGCTGGGGGGGCTACGACTTCCTTTTTGGGAGGCTCCGAGGGCGCCTGCGCGCTCGTGCATGCGGAGAGCACGACGAGCGCGAAGGCGCGCAGGAGCGCGAGGCCGTGGCGCAGGATGTTATTTGTCCCTCTCGAGGATGATGAGCTGCACGCGGCGGTTCTTCGCGCGCTGCGCGCTCGTCACGTTCGGCCCGAGCGGCTTGTCCTGCCCGTAGCCCTTCGCCACGAGGCGCGAGGCGTCGACGCCGGCCGAGACGAGCCACGTCCGCACGGCCTGGGCGCGCTGCTCGCTGAGCGTCTGGTTGCGCTCGCGCGTGCCCGTGTTGTCCGTGTGGCCCTGGATCTCCATGCGCCGGATCTTCGGGTTCTGCTGCAGGACGTCCGCGATCTCCTCGAGCAGCGTGTTCGAGTCGCCGAGGATCTTCGCCGAGTCGCTCTCGAAGTGCACCTGCCGCGAGATCTTGATCTCGTTGCCCTGCACCTTGACGCTCGCGGCCCGCGCGGCCGGGCGCTTGTTCATCGCGAGCGAGACCTTCGCCTCGTCGTTCAAGCGCACGTCCGCGTCGCTCACGTGGTTCATGAAGCCCGCGGCCTCGGCGCGGATCTTCGTCGCGCCCAGGGGCAGATCACGGAACGACACCGCGCCCTTGCCGTCGGCCGTCGCCGTGCGCTCCTTGCCCGTCGCGTCGACGATCCGCACGACCGCCGCCGGGATCGCATCCCCCGTCTCGGCGTCACGCACGACCGCCGAGATCGCGCCGATCTTCGGCAGCGCTTCGAGCGCGCAGTCGACGTCCACGATCGTCGGCCCTTGTTGCGGCGGAGGCGTCGCGGGGGCCGGCGCCGCGGGCGGCGGCGGCGCTGCGCCGGGCTGACCAAAGGGCGCCGGCGGCGAGAACTGTCCCGGCGCGCCGAACTGACCTTGCGCGCCGAATTGCCCCGGCTGCGCGCCGAACTGGCCCTGCACGCCGAACTGCCCCTGCGGGTTGAACTGCCCCGGCGTGGGCTGCGCTGGCGGCGTCGGTTGCGCGGGCGCCTCCGCCTTCGGCAGCGTGGGCGGCGGCGGCGCGACCACGGTCGCCTGGCACGTCGTCGGCTTGTAGCCCGGCGCGCGCACCGAGAACGTGTACGTCCCCGGCTCCAGGTGACGCGTGAGGAACGTGCCGCCGGCGCTCGTCGCGAACGGCGGATCCTGGTTCCCCTCGATGGACACGATCGCGTCGGGGATCACGGCCTCGGGCTTGTTCGTCTCGTGCACCGTGCCGCGGACGAACGACTGCGGCGCCGGCAGGATCACCGGCTCCGGCGGAGGCGGCGGGGGCGGCGGCGGCGGAGGCGGCGGCGGCGGCGGGATCTCCTTCGTGTCGTACGCGTACGCGAGCCCGAGGTAGACGGTCCACGGCGCTTGCGGCGCGATCTCCTCGACGAACACCGAGGTCGCCGAGAGGCCGATGTCCACGGCCGCGTGCCCCGAGAGCCCACGGAACGCCTTGCTGAACGGCGTCACGCGTGTGCCGATCGTGAGGCGCGAGGGCAACCCTGCGTAGCCGGGGCCGCCGGCGGCCTGCGGATCATCCGCGCCGAAATCGGCGAGCCCGAGGCACACGTCGCCGCGCGACACGCGGCCCGTATGACACTCGTAGCCTTGCCGGTTCACGGGGACGTCGACCGTGTACTCGACGTAGGGCTGCGCGTACCGGAAGGGCAGCTCCACGCCGATCCACGGCGTGAAGAAGTCGACGCGGTTGATCCCGAGGCCGAAGCGCTCGATGCGCGAGATCGGCTGCCGATCGCGGCCGTCGCGGTATTCGAGCGCGCGCCCCTCCTCCACCTCGCGCACGAGCTGGCCGGAGTTGTCGACCTTGTAGCCGAGGTTCACGTTCACGCGCAGCGGGAAGCCTTGCCCGCCGGGCTTGCGGAAATCGGCGCTCGCGAGGGCGCGGAAGAACGCGCTCGTGCCCGCGCCCGAGACGCCCACGCTGCCCGTGCCGTTCAGCAGCATGAGCTGCGCCTCGGCGCCGAACGAGAAGTACGAGCCGACGCGCGACGGCGTGAACAACTTCAGGCCGAAGTTCGTGTCGCCGAGGACCTGCAGGAGCTGCGGCTTGCCTTGATCGTTCGAGTTCGCGTACGTGCGGATCGCCGCGAACGCTTCGAGGAACGAGAACGGCGTCGCGCTGAGCGCGAAGAACGCGCCGACGTGGCTCGACGCGTCCGCGAGGTTGTCACGCGTGCAGGTGATCCGCTGCCCGGTTGCCGTCGACAGGTTCGGATCGCAGAGGAAGTTCGAGGTCGAGAAGAAGTCGCTGAGGAACGAGACGCGGAACGTCCCGGCCGCGCCCGAGCCGGCGTACGACGTGCGCAAGAGGCCGGTCGAGCCGAACGAGTTCGGCTGCTCGAGGAGCGTCCGCGCGCGCTCCTCGAGCTCGTCGACCTTCGGCGGCTCCACGGCCGTCTCGTTTGCGGGCGGCTGCTCGGGCGGGGTCGCGCCCTGCTGTCCTGGAGCAGGAGGTAGCTGTCCTGGAGCCGGAGGTAGCTGTCCTGGCTGCGGCTGGAACTGTCCTGGCTGCGGCTGGAACTGTCCTGGAGGGGGCTGGAACTGTCCTGGCGGCGGCGGCTGGAACTGACCAGGCGGCGGCTGGAACTGTCCTGGTTGCGGCTGGAACTGCCCCGGTTGCGGCTGGAACTGCCCTGGCGGCGGCTGCGGGCCGAACGGCTGCTGCGCCTCCGCGTCCGCGGTGACCAGGAGGCAGAAGGCCATGGGAAGCGCGGTGAGCGCGACGAACCGCCGCGTCTCGGCAAAGGAGGCGTTCTCAAGCGTACGCATCGACCCTCGAAAGGCAGCAGGGGAGGGGTCTCTCCCCCCACGGGAGTGGACCGTCCTCGCTGCGCGGGCGGTTGTATCATTCCCATGAGAAAGCAGAAACTATCCGGTTGTGTCCCCGTACGGATCCGGCCCACCCGCGGGAAGAACCCCGTGCTAGGAAGGGGCCAGCATGGGTTCCCGCGGCCGAATCCTGATCGTCGACGACGAGGCCAACGCGCGGGCTGCGCTCGCCGAGATCCTGCGTGAAGAGGGGTACACGACCGAGACGGCGGCCGACGGCTTCAAGGCGCTCGGCAAGCTCGAAGAGTTCGCGCCCGACGTCGTCCTGACCGACCTCAAGATGCCGGGCCTCGACGGGATCGGCCTCATGGAGAAGGCGCAGGAGTCGCGTACGACGGCGACGTTCGTGGTGATGACCGCGTTCGGCACCATCTCGAACGCGGTCGAGGCCGTCAAAAAGGGCGCCTACAACTACCTCACGAAGCCGCTCGACTTTCAGGTCCTCGAGGTCGTCGTCGAGCGCGCGGTCGAGCAAGCGCGCCTGCTCCAGGAGAACTCGCGCCTCCGGCAGAAGCTCCGCGAGCGCAACGCCTTCGGGCACGTGATCGCCTCGCACCCGAGCATGGTCAAGCTGCTCCGGCTCGTGGAGCAGGTCGCGCCGAGCCGCGCCAGCGTGCTCATTGTCGGCGAGACGGGCACGGGCAAGGAGCTCGTCGCCGAGATGATCCACCGCGGCAGCCCGCGCGCGAAGGCGCCGCTCGTGCGGCTCAACTGCGCGGCGCTCAGCGAGTCGCTCCTCGAGAGCGAGCTCTTCGGCCACGAAAAAGGCGCGTTCACGGGCGCCGTCGGCCGGCGCGAGGGCCGCTTCGAGCAGGCCAGCGGCGGCACCTTGTTCCTCGACGAGGTCAGCGAGATCCCGCTCGCCACGCAGGTCAAGCTCCTGCGCTTCTTGCAGGAGCGCACGATCGAACGCGTCGGCGGCAACGAGACCTTGAAGGTCGACGTGCGCATCATCGCTGCGACGAACAAGGACCTCCGGCAGCGCATCACGGAGGGCCATTTCCGCGAGGATCTCTACTACCGGCTCAACGTCGTCACGCTGGAGATCCCGCCGCTCCGCGCGCGCGCGAGCGACATCCCCGAGCTCGCGGCCTTCTTCCTTGGCCGCTACGCCGAGGAGAACGGCAAGCGCATCGAGGGGTTCACCGACGACGCCCTCGCGGCCCTCGCGGCGTACGCCTGGCCCGGCAACGTGCGCGAGCTCGAAAACGCGGTCGAGCGCGCCGTGGTGCTCTGCGAAGGCCCGCGCGTCGAGCGGCGCCACCTGCCGGCGTCGCTCGACGTGGGCGCCGGCGAGGGCGTGATCCCGCCGATCCCGGGCAGCACGATCTACGATCTGGAGAAGTACGCGATCCTCCGGACCCTGGAAGCGTGCAAGGGATCCACCTCGAAGGCCGCGACGATCCTCGGCATCAGCCCGCGCAAGATCCAGTACAAGCTCCACGAGTACACGAGCACCGTGCCCGGCGCGCGCCGGGAGGGCGGTGAGGAAGGCGCATGAGCGAGGCCGGGGCGATCGACGCGGGCGGCGGCGCGGACAGCGGCGGCGGGGCGGACAGCGGCGCGGCGAGCGAGAGCGCGGCCGCGGGCGAGACGTTGATCGAGGTGCGGGGCCTGAAAAAGACCTTCCGCGTGGGCTTCTTCGGCCGGCGCGTCGAGGCGGTGAAGGGCGTCGACTT
Organism: Polyangium sorediatum; assembly: GCF_029946465.1. Taxonomy (NCBI): domain Bacteria; kingdom Pseudomonadati; phylum Myxococcota; order Polyangiales; family Polyangiaceae; genus Polyangium; species Polyangium sorediatum. The sequence continues at coordinate 94,382 of NZ_JARZHI010000030.1, read as the reverse complement.
CGACGTCCGGCGCGGCGAGATCTTCGGCTTCCTCGGGCCGAACGGCGCGGGCAAGACCACGACGATCAAGATGCTGACGGGCCTCATCAAGCCCACGGGCGGCGAGGCGTTCCTCTTCGGCGCGCGTGTCCCGAGCGCGGAGGCGCGGCGCCGGATCGGGTTTCTGCCCGAGAACCCCTACGTCTACCCGTACCTGACCCCGCGCGAGTTCATCACGCTCTGCGGCCGCCTCTCGGGCCTCGCGGGCGCCGCGCTCGCGTCGCGCACGCAGGCGATGCTCGCGAAGGTGGGCATCGCGTATGCGGCCGACCGGCCGGTGCGCCGCCTCTCGAAGGGCATGCTCCAGCGGACGGGGCTCGCGGCGGCGCTCGTCTCGGATCCGGAGCTGCTCGTGCTCGACGAGCCGATGAGCGGCCTCGATCCGGTGGGGCGCAAGGAAGTACGTGACCTCATCCTCGAAGAGCGCGCCGCGGGCCGAACCATCTTCTTCTCGACGCACATCCTGAGCGACGTCGAGGCGATGTGTGACCGTGTGGCCATCCTGCGCGAGGGCCGGGTCGTCGTGCGCGGCGCGCTCCGCAAGCTCCTGCGCGGCGACGTGCTTCGGACCGACGTGACGCTCGCCGGCGCGAGCGTGGCGCTCTGCCGATCGTTCGAGCAGCAAGGACACGGCGTGCGGACGCGCGCGGACGTGGTGGTCGTGGAGATCGAGGGCGAGAAGCAGGTCGGCGACGTGCTGCGGGCGGCGCTCGACGGCGGCGCGCAGGTCCTCGAGGTCGTCCCGCGGCGCGAGACGCTCGAGGACCTCTTCATGCGCCGGGCGCTCTCGCAGGGGCTTTCCCGCGAGGATTGAATCCCTCCCGGAATCGCTCTGCGAATTCTTTCATCAACGGTCCATAGTCCGCGGGATCCGGGAACGCCTCGAAGCTGTGCACGGCGGGTGTGCTCGCCCAGGGCAGCTTTTCCCGGGTGCTCGTCTCGAGGAAGGGCCAGAACCAGCTCGGATCGTCGAGCATCGTCGCGCGGACGATGACGAACGCATCCATGCCGGGGGGCCGGTTGAACATCCAGCTCTTGCAATGCGGGCAATAGAAATGGCGCGTCGGGCCGTGCAGCGCGCCGATCACGGGCTCGCCCTGCGTCACCTGAAAGCCGTCGCTCGGAAGCAGAATGCTGAGCGAAAAGGCGCTGCCACTCATCCGCTGACAGCCGCTACAGTGGCAGGCCACCGTGACCATCGGCGGGGCCGTGATCTGGAGCCGGACCTGACCACAACGACATCCGCCTTCCCAGGGCAATTTCCAATCGTTCATCTCGCCTCCCGGTCGCGGATATGTGGCAGGTTTGCCTGGCAGTCAAGACGAGCGCACGTCGTGGTTTTGGCGGCGGCGTCGGGGTCGGACACCGTCCGATTCACGGTGCGGCGCACGCAGAAGGCCGCGCTAGGCTCGCGGCCTTCCTGGAGGAAACATGCACTTTTGGCTTCGATCGCTCGTCCTTCTCTCGGTCGCCTCGGGCCTGCTCGCCTGTGGGGATGATTCGGATGGCGGCCCGGATGGCTCCGGCGACTGCACCTGCACGGTGACGATCAACGAGGACACGCAAGAGATGGCCTGCGGCCAGTCGATGTGTGTCGGGTACTCCGGCGACGACCGCTGGGTGACCTGCAAGGAAGGCGGCGCGGTCGTCGGAAACCGCCTCTGCATTCAAGATCAGTGGGATGCGACCACGGCCACGGCGTTCGATTGCGACGGTCGGCAGACCTGCGCCCCCGACACGTATTGTATCCTTCGCGCCGGCCCGGAGCCGCGGCAGACCGAGTGCCGGCCCATTCCCAGCGGGTGTACGCCTCCGACGAGCGACCAGCAATGGTGCGACTGTCTCGAACCGGACGCGATGAGCGCCGGCATCTGCGCCGGAACGACCGGCGGGCTCGCGAGCTGCGACGTCACCAGCCCGCGCAAGACCTCGGTCGTCTGCGCGGATTGAGCGCCCACGCGCGCAGGCTCAGCTCGGGAACAGCAGCCGCAATGCGACCCGGGCGACGTGATCTTCCACGATCCGTCGCCCGGCTTCGCCTCCCACGCCCGCGATTTGCTCGAGGTCCGCGTCCGCGAGCAGCGCGAGGTGCATGATGAGGCCGGTCATCGTCTGGATCGTCAGCCGCGCCTCGGTGGCGCCGAGGCCGCCCATGTTCCCGAGCAGCGACGCGAACGCGTCGAGCATGGGGCCGCGCACGTGCTGGGCCCGCTGGGGTTCGAGTTGCCCGCGATGGACGTTGAGCCGCGCGCGTAGCTTGAGGCTGTGCCGCTCCGAGACCGCGAATCCGTAGATCCGCCGCGCCGCCTGCTCGATCCCGAAACGTGCGTCCGGTTGGGTGGTGAGCGGCGCGAGCTCGACGACCAACGCGCCGAACCGCGCATAATAGGCGTCGAGGCACGCCTCCAGCAGGCTCTCCTTGGTCGGAAAGTAGTAGTGAATCGTTCCCAGGCTCACGCCCGCACGCGTCGCGACCTGCCGGACCGACACGTCGACCTCGCACTCGTCCGATTCCATCAGCTCCTGTCGCGCGGCGGCGACGATCCGGTTCCAGGTCTCCTCGGAGCAAGCATCCTTGGGGCGCACCATCGATGTGCGCGGTAGCATACCCGCGGCCGATTTCCCGTTCAGAGCAGGCAAATGTGCGGCGGCGTGAATCCCTCGATCGCGAGGTGCACGATCGTCCCCCGAGCGCCCACGAGAAACCCGTCCGTGAGCTCGTACGCGACATCGTGGAAATCCACCTCGAAGGGCAATTTTACCCGTTCGAGGGGGCTCTTCTCCGGGAGCCCGTGCCCCAGAAACCAGATCGTGCTCCGACGTCCCACGGCCAGCATTTCGCTGATCCCGCCCCAGTGGTTGACCTCCGCGGCGCGAATCTCTTCGCCCGACAGGACCGCATTGCCCGCGGGCCAGGGCGCGTACGAGGGCGGCGGCGTCGGCTCGGTCTGGTTCGGCTGCACGTACTTGAGCCAGATCCCGTCCCCCATGACGTTCCCCGCCTCGGTGACGACGCGCAACGTCGCCTGCGCCGGCGCGCGCGGAATGCATACGCGCTCGCCATCCCGGGAGGCGCATTGCACCAGGGTCCCGCCCGCGCCCACGGCGCACACGTACGCCCCGCAGCTCCCGAGGCCATAAAGATCCGCGGTCGTCCGCGTCTTGACGGTCCGCCAAACCCCCTCGCGCGATCGCTCCACCATCACGCCGCCCGCGCCGACGGCCACGGTCGAGGCGCCGAGGTGGAGCAACGCAAAGAGATCGGCCGAGGTCCCCGTGGATTCGGCCCGCCAAACCCCGTCGAGCCCCCGGGCGACGGCGGCCCCGTTCGAGCCCACCGCGATGTAGGGCTTGTTTTTCCGGAGCTCCTCCGTGATGACCGTCCCGTCCTTCTCATGAGGCGAGGCGACGAGGGCATAAAGGTTCTCCGTCGTGCCCGGGTCCTCCTTTTGCCAGCCTGTCTTCGCGTCCCGCGTGAGCACCGTCCCGCGGTCGCCCACGACGAGGATGCGCCCTCCGTGAATCATGTGGACGGCGCGCAGCGACTCCGTCGTGCCGCTGTCCTCCCGCTCGAATCGATAGAGGTAGCCCGGACGTCGTCCCCCGAAGTCGGTCTCCGGCAAATGCCGGATCTCGAAGGGTTTGGTATCGTAGCCCAGCGACGGGAGGGGGTGGGCCACGCCGGGCGGCGGACCACATCGATCCTCGAAGCTCGCGGGCACGTACGAGGGGCCGCACGCCGGAAGCCCGAACAGGCTCGCGAGCACGAGCGCGCGTGTCGTCGTCATGGCCTCACCTCCTCGGCGTCGATCACGTAGGCCCCGACGAGCCGGGCCTTGTCGAGCTGGCTGCCGTTTCGGTTCCGCTCGCCGAGCTGCGGCGAATCCAGCACCACGAAATGGTCTCCCGCCGGCAGGTCGGCCGTGACCTCGACCTCGTAGTGCCCGGCGTCCGCGCGCGCGCAGGCGACCGGTTTCCCATGACAAGCGCTCCGGATCTCCAGCGCCGGCTGAAAATGCGCCGCCGCGCGCAGACGAATGCGCGTCGGCGCGGCGAGGGAGAGCCGATGCACGGAGCCGCCCCCGGCGAGGCCACACGAGGCGCGCGCGCCTCCCGGCTGCGATTCGAACGTTCCGTACGAGCGTTCGCCCGGGCGGACGAGCGGCGCATTCGCGCAGAGCGGCGCGACGAGGGCGGGCTCCTCGGGGCGGATCACCGCGGTGTTCGAGGTGTCGCGATCGACGCGGAGCGTATACGTCCCCGCCTCGTCCCAGAGGTTTCCATCGACGATAACCCAGTAGGCACCAGGTTCGAGCGGAATCGACAGCGTCGCCTTTCCGCCCGCCCGCGCGGCTTTGCAGCCGATCCCGAAATGACCCGGCCCTGCTTTGTCCTTTTGCTGGATCTGGATCACGCCCTCGAACGTCTCGGGGACGAATTCGAAGCGGTAGCTCGCCGTCTCGCGCACCTCGAAGCCGTAGAGGTGATCGAGATCCTGGCCCGTGCGCCCGCCGTTCTTGCAGGTCGAGCCGCCGCTATGGTCGGGCGAGCTCGTATCCCCGCGTGCAACCTCGCCGAGCACGAGGGTTCTTTTCGGCTCGGTGAGGGTCGGCGTATCCGGAGAGGTGTTGATCCGCGGAACGTTCGCGCAGGCCGAGAGCGCGCAGAGGAGCGCGGCGAGCGTGAAAATGCCCGTCCGTGCGACGAGCGTGACGATACCAGCCACGGTTGGCACGCTAACGCGGCTGTTCCGAAGGGAGCAACACAAAACGGAGCGGAAACCTGTGTCGAGCCTCGACGCAGGCGCTCGGGCGGCTGGAGGGGCGTGGTGCGCGACGCGGGGGGGATCCGGGCGGCCGACGGGCCAGCGTCGAGGGCCTTTGGCGCGCGGGGGGCGGCGGGCGTATCGTGCTCACACTTGACGCTGCATCTGGCTGTGTGTCGTATGGACGACAACATGTCGATGCGCAAGATTCGATACGGTCTGACCAGGGCGGTGTGGCTGCTGGTCGCTCTCTCCGCCGCGTTGAGCATCTCCTGCGGGAACTCCAACTCCGAGGTCGTGCGGGACACGACAGGCGCGACGTTCTCGTGGACGTGCTCGGACGACGAGCCATGCGCGATAGAGCCCCTCGATGCGCCACGGCCGGCGCAGTGCGACGGCAGCAGGGTTTTTTATGCTTATAGTCTGGATAACTTCATCGAGATTTGCTCGGCCGTCGAATTGGACAGCGGCGGGTGGTTCACCAACACGCCGCTATGCAGGCCCGTCGCGTGCGACGCGGACGACGAGTGCCCGCAAGTTCTGAACGCCGCGTTCGCGTGCTCCGCCGGTCTGTGCCAGAATGTCGAGCCGACGAGAGGGATCACCGGGAAGGACGTGATCATGCTCTGCATGGCCGACGCGCCGCGCCCCTCGCATTGCCGAGCGCAGGTCGCCGTCCCCGAGGTAGCGGCGGAGGTCGCTCGCGCGCTCGCGAGCTGCGATGACGCGACCGGCGTCTGCACGGTCCCTGCGGATTGCCGGCAGCCCTGAGAGGGTGTTGCCGGTGCGTCCTCCCCGGCCGATGGGGTCCCTCCCGCCACGGGGGCGAGAGGGGTCTCGGATGCCGGTTTGGTGAGGATCGGCGTCTCAGCTCTCGCCCACCGCATCCTCCAGCTCTGCCACACGCGCGGCGAGCTCCGCGGCGGCCTTCTTGGCGGCCTGGAGCTCCGCCTTTTTTTGCGTCTTCTCCGCGTCGGCCCTGGCGCGCGCGACGGCCTCCTCCTGCGCGACCTTCTCGTCGCGTTGCTTCTTCATGGCGAGGAGCTCCACCTCGGCCGCCGCGATACGCCGGTCGAGCTCTTTCACGGTGAGCCGCTCCGCGCTCGATCCCGGACGGAAGAAAGAATCGGCCCATCCGGTCCCGAGCTCGGGCGTCTTGTGCTGAATTTCGCCGAGCTTGCCGTGGAGCGATTTTCGCAGGGCATTGAACTCGTCGACGAGCTGCTTGCGTGAGCCGATGGTGCGGAAATCGGCGATCTTCTGGCTCACGGCCGCCTGCGTCGTGGTCTTTTGATCGGCGCGCTCGACGAGGTCCGCGAGCGCGGCGCCGATCGTCTGGAGTTGCTGGCTCGACGCCGCCTGAAGGGAAGGGGGCCAGTGGCGCATGGTATCGAGCTGCCCGCCGAGGATGGGGCGTTTGAGCTCGCTGGGCCTCTGACTCCCGAAGTAATGGGCATACGGCAGGGCGCCGCGGTCGTTCTTCGATTCGATGAGCGTCAGGGCGGCGATGGCGTCGGTCAATCGATCGAGGTCGTCGTCCACGATCTCGACGGCGGCGTTCGCCGCGAAGCGCTCGCCGATCAGCGCGAGCTCCTCCGTCAAGGAGGCGTCGAGCTTGGGGCGGAAGGCGTCGAGCTCGGGCACGAGCGACGTCGTGAGTGGGTGCGAGAGGAGGCGCCCGCGTGTGTGAAAAAACTCTTCATAAAGCGTGAAAATGCCCGTTCGTACGACGAGCGTGATGATTCCAGCCATGGTTGGCACGCTAACGCGGCTGTTCCGCAGGGAGCAACACAAAAACGGGGCGGAGAAGCTGCGTCGAGGGTCGACGCGGGATGGGGGGTGGCTGGAGGGGCGTGGTGCGCGACGCGGGGGGGATCCGTGCGGCCGACTGGCTGCGGTCGAGGGTCGGCGGTGGGCGGTGGGCGCCGAACTGGCTTTCGTCGAGGGGCGACGCGGGGCATGAAGGAGGGGACTTCGGTTCGTCGAGCGCACGCGGCGGGGGTTCGGGCGGGGATCGGGGACCGGCGGCGTTTTGCGGGCGGGTGAGGGGCGGCGCGTCGCGGGCTGTGAGGCGCGGCGCGGCGGGGGAGGTGGGCGAAGGAGGAGCGTGGACGTCGCCTCCACGATTCGGGGGGACGCAGGGGCGGGTGGAAGGTGCGCAGGAGGCGGTGGGCCGAGCGAAAAGAAGCGTGGAGCGTCGGGACGGCGTCACGCCTCGTCGTGAGCGTCGGACCTCACCCAACGCAGCAGGCGGCAGGCGGATTCGTGCTTACACTTGACACAACATGCGGCCGTATGCGTATGGACGGCAACATGTCGATACGCGAGATTCAATACGGTCTGACCAGGGGGGTGTGGCTGCTGGTCGCTCTCTCCGCCGCACTGAATATCTCCTGCGGGAACTCCAACCCCGAGGTCGTGCGGGACACGACAGGCGCGACGTTCTCGTGGACGTGCGCGGAAGATGGCTCTTACAACGAGGGCTGCGCGATCGAGCCCCTCGATGCGCCGCCGCCGGCGGAGTGCGACAGCGGCAGCGGCGAGCGCGGCAGGGTTTTTTATTCGTATGCCTGGGGTAGGTTCATCGCGATCTGCTCGGCCGTCGGATTGGACGGCGGCGCGTGGTTCACCGATGCGTCGCTGTGCAGGTTCGTCGCGTGCGACACGGACGACGAGTGCCCGCAATTTCCGAACGACGCGTACACGTGCTCCGCCGGCCTGTGCCAGAAACCCGAGCGGAAGGGAGAGATCCGCGATGCAGGGGACGTGGTCACGCTCTGCATGGCCGACGAGCCGCGCCCTCCGGATTGCCGAGCGCAGATCAACGACCCCGAGGTCACGGCGCAGTTCCAGCTCGCGCAGGCGAGCTGCGATGGCGCGACCGGCGTCTGCAAGGTCCCTGCGGATTGCTGGCAGCCCTGAGAAGGGGGTCCGGTGCGTAGCGCCGGGGTTCAGGGACTTGCTTCGGCGATGACGTGATTGCGCAGCGTCCCGACGCGCTCGACCTCGACCTCGAAGACGTCTCCCGGCTTCAGGAACACCGGCGGATTACGCACGAACCCTACGCCCCCAGGCGTGCCGGTCGCGATCATGTCGCCGGCTTCGAGCGTCATCACCTCGGATAGGATCGCAATGGCGTCGGCGACGCTGAAGATCATGTCCGAGGTGTTCGCCTCCTGCATGACCTTTCCGTTGAGGAGGCCGCGAAGCACGAGGCCCTTGGCGCCGAGCGGCAGCTCGTCGGCCGTGACGAGCTCGGGGCCGAGCGCGCCGGTGGCATCGAAGTTTTTTCCGATCGTCCACTGGTGCGTGCGCAATTGATAGTCACGAATCGAGCCGTCGTTCAGCAAGGTATACCCAGCGACGTGATCGAGCGCCTGCGCGCGAGAAACGTTGCGGCAGGTCTTTCCGATCACGACGACGAGCTCGGCCTCGTAGTCGAAATGCGTCGACACCGAGGGCCGCACGAGCGGCTCCCCATGCCCCACGAGGCTCGTCGGATACCGACCGAACACGACCGGGTACTCCGGCGGCCGAGCCGCATTCTCCGCCGCGTGATCGACATAATTGAGCCCGAGGCAAAGCAGCTTGCCCGGCGCCGGGAGGACCGGGCGAAACCGGACCTCGTCGTCGCGGAGGAGCGCGCTCGCCGCCGTTCGTGCGACGACGTCCGCGAGCGCTTGCGCGTCATAGGCAGGCGACCGGAGGAGCGCGCCCACGTCCCTCGGCAATCCCGGGAGGGCCGCACTCACGTTGACGATCCCGTCCGCGCGGCGTACGCCGATAAAGGGTGTTTCGTTCGCATGGAGCGACGATAGCTTCAAGGTCTACCTCCTAAAGGGCATCGGACGGTGCGCTGGTTCGATGCTCTGCACCAGCGGCGACGAGGGCGTCGAGATCGCCGACGATCTTGCCCTCCAGGATCGGCGTGACGGAGACCGGAAGGTCGGTGACGAATTCGATTCCCTCACGCTCCGCCGCGTCGAGGAAGCCTTCGAGCCCGGCCAGACATGCGCCGGGGATGTCGTGCAAGACGACGACCGCGTGCGGCTGGGCCAGGCAATCCGCGAGCGCGCGCGCGGCCCATCCCTCCGGGTCGACCCAGTCGCGCGGGACGGAGGTCCAGAGGACGCACGAAAAGCCCAGCTCGACGAGGTGGGTGACGGCGGCGCGGCTGAGCAGATGCGGCCCGAGGAGGCCTCCGCCGCCGAACGGTCGAAATCGCTTGGGGCCCGGGACGAGCGGATCGAGCAGCACGTCGGTCGCAGCGATCTCCGCCGCGACGGCATCAGGCCGCGGATCGTCGCCGAGCGGGATCTCGTGGGTGAACGAGTGATTGCCGACGAAATGCCCTTCAGCGACCGCGCGGGCGACGAGCGCGCGGCCTTCGGGCGCGACGAGATGCTTGCCGAGAACGAAGAAATGCGCTCCGACGTTCCGTCGACGCAAGATGTCGAGCACCGCCTTCGTGATCCCAGGGTCGGGCCCGTTGTCGAACGTGAGCGTCGCGCGCTTCAAGCCCGGCATCACCGGTAGGTGTTGTTCGACGTGTGGTCGCCGGCAAGCCAGCGAGCGAGCTCGCGATGCGCGTCCTTCCGCCGCGCCTCGTCGACCTCCGGCGCGATCGCCTTCGGGGCGTCACACGTGAGCTCGACAATCATGTCGTTCGGGTCTTTCACGTAGACCGACCGGCAGTACCCGTGCTCGAGCACATACGTATCCGGCGCGCGATACCCCGCCTTCTCGATACGCGACTCGATCGCGCGCTGCGTCTCGGCATCCACCGATAACGCGATGTGGTGAAAGGGCGACGCGGGCATCGGCGGACCAAAGAGGCTCTGATCGCGGTTGTTCGCGAACTGGAAGAACGCGAGCGCGCTCCCGTCCTCGAGCCCAAAGAAACAGTGGCAATAGGTCCGCACCTCACCAAAAAGCTCGTCGGCCTCGCACCACGTGGCGACCAGAGGCAACCCAATGATCTCCTCGTAGAATGCGCGCGTCTTTTCGAGGTCCTTCGAGACGTACGCCGTGTGATGCAGCCGGGCCGGCCGTCGTGCGCTCATGCCATCTCCTTCCTATCAAAAGGCTAGGTTTTCGGCGTTCCAGCGGTCAAGCCGTTTCGTCTCTTCCAGGGGGGGCCACACAGCCCTCGCGCTCGGACGTCGTCGAGCAGCCCGCGATCACGAGGGCTGAGCATGGGTCTCTCATCGCGAAGCCGTTTTGCTGGGGCTTCGCCCCAGGCCCCAGCAGGGGCTGTCCGCCCCTGCACCCGGACCAGCGAGGCGCTGGACCCAGGATCGATGAACTGCGCTCCGCGCAGCTCATCGAACAGGCCCGGTCAAGACCGGCAACGGCGTTGCCGACCAAGACAGCCGCGCTGCGGGTTCGGCTGGCGACCTGGGTTCTTCGTCGGCCTGTTTGAAAAACTGCGCACCGCGCAGTTTTTCAACCCTGGGTCCAGCGCCTCGCTGGTCCGGGGTCGAGGGGGCGGACAGCCCCCCGCGGGGACCGGGGCGGCGCCCCGGTGCGGCGCATCTTCAGGGAGGCGTGATGATGTGGTGTTCGTCGTCGGGCGATGCGTTCATGGTCGCCCGCTTGCCGAGCCGATCCTCGTACCAGCGACGTGCCACGCGGCCGGCCACGTCACGGCTGCCGAGACCGAAGGCGAGCGCCGCGGCGAGCGCGATGGCCCCGAGCGTCAGCGAGAAGGCGAGCGTCACGATCTCCTCGGCGATTTGCAGCTCCCGCAGCGCCATGAACGCGCCGAGCGCCAGGATGCCCGCCCGGATCGCGCCGGCCACGAGCGGACGTTGTGACGTCGTCGGCGCCTCGCCCGGCACGCTTGCCCCGTTCGTCTCCAGCATCCGCGCGCGTACCCAGTTCGCGAACAGGAGCGCCGCGCCGAAGATCACTGCCGCTGCCAGCACGTGCGGCAGGTACGCGATGATCGCCGCGATCCCCGCGGCCACCGCGCCGAGCCGCCACACGTCGGCCGCGTACATCACCACGATGAGCATCGTCACCCAGAAGACGATCGACGCGCCCCAGCGGGATCCTTGCTCCGTTCGGTCCGCTCGCACCGCGATGCCCAGCCGGTCGACCAGCCGGTCGAAGCCCACCCGATGCAGGAGGGGCCTCGTGATCGAGGCGAACAGCCTCGCGATGAAATAGCCGACCACCAGGATGGCGAGACCCCAGAGGAGATCCGGCAGAAACGCGAGGAAATCGTTCCACGCAGCCCTGAGCCAAAACGTGCTCCGATCCATGTTCGGTCCTCCGACCCGGGCGCCAATGCAATGCGCGGACCGGCTCGACGGGGCCTCGTTCTCCGCGCGCTCCACGCCGTTCGTCCGGCGCGCGCGGGAACATCATGCATCGACGTGTCGTCAGGAGTGCGGCGCGGCGGGCGCGGGCGCGGGCGGAGGCGGCTCTTTCGCCGGCATGTTCCGGCGAATGTAGAGCGCGGCGCCGGCGCCGATGAGCGCGGCCAGCACGACCGCGAGAATCCAGATCGCCGTCGCCGGGTTGCTTGCGGGCTCGGGGCGCGAGGAGATCTTCGCCGACGAAGGCGCGCTGTGCGGCGCCGAATGCGGCACGAAGAGCGCGGACGGCGGGGCCGGGCGTGGGCTCGCCGGACCGAACGGTGACACGAGCGCTTCGGGCGGCGCGGGGCGCTCGCCCGGGGCGAGCGGGGGTTTGGCGCGTCCTGCCGAGATGCGCACGGTGGGCATGCGCCGCGGGTCGACGCTGCTTGCGATGGCGACCTTGCCTGCGGTCTCCGCGGGGTTCGGCACGTGCGCCGCGGGGAGCGCCGTCGGGCCCACGTAGGCCCGCGCCTCGCGCTCGCCGCCGCCGACGAGGACGTTCGCTTGGTTCGGAGGGGCCGAGGGCCTGAGAACGGGGGGCGGCTCGGGCGACCCTCCCGCTCCGAACGAGGGATCGACGAGATCGCCGTCGTGCTCCGAATCCGAGGGTCTTCTCGAGCTCATGCGTCTCTTCACGCACCCCCTCGTCGCCGCGCTCCGCGGCGGCGGCGCCGTCTCGACGACGGAAGGACGGGGGCACTTTTTGCGTATCCCAGGCCCGCGAGGCCGCCAAGGGGGTATCGCGCGGCATGCGCCACTTTCCGCCCGCGCCGCTCCCGGGCCTCGTTCGCAGGGCTTTCGCGCGTGCGCATGGGACGACAGCCAACGCCAGCGGGATCGCTTGCGCCTTGTCGACAAGCTTCCGTTGATTTTTGCTCGCGTCCCTTGCACTCTGCGTTCTGGCGTCGCGTGGCGCCCACGCCCGCATCGGGCATCTTTGCTCGGTGCGTCGTGGGGGTCGCCGGAGCGCCGCGGCGGCGCAAGCTTGCCGCTTTCGGAGCGCCGGAATCCACGGACATGAACCCGCTCGTCCCCGACTTCATCCTGTACCAGGACACGAGGGGGAGGACCGAAGGCAACTTCGCGGCGGCGGCGCTCTTCATCGACATCCCGGGCTTCACGAACCTGACGGAGAAGCTCTTCCCGCACGGCCGCGAGGGCGCCGAGATCCTCGCCGGCACGCTGCGCTTCTACTTCGACCCGCTCATCGGCGCGGTGCACGAGCTCGGCGGGATCATCGTCGGCTTCGCGGGCGACGCGTTCACGGCCGTCTTCCCGCACTCGACGGGGCGCAACGTCGCCGAGCACGCGCTCGCCGCGGCGCTCAAGATGCGCCAGTTCTTCTTGAACCGCGCCGTCCGCGCGACGCGCTTCGGCACGTTCCCCTTCTCGTACAAGGTCGGCCTCTCGTGGGGCGCCGTCGAGTGGGGCATCGTCCGCACCTCACCCGAGCGCGCGTACTGCTACTTCCGCGGCCCTGCGATCGACAAGTGCGCGTTGATCGAGCACCACGCCGAGAAGGGCGACATCCTCATGGATCTCGCCTTCCAGCAGCGCATCGCGGGCCGCGCCGTCACGCCGGTCGCCGAGGGCGTGCTCAAGCTCGCGGACACGTCCGACATGCCGCTGCCGCCCGTGCCGCGCGTCCGCCCGCACGGCGAAGGCGCGCACTTCGTCCCGCCGGGCATCCGCGACATGCCGCCGCAGGGCGAGTTCCGCCATGTCACGAGCGTCTTCGTCTCGTTTGATCAGATCCCGAGCTTCGAGGATCTGATCAAGCTCGTCGACGTCGAGGCGAGCCGCTACGGAGGCACGTTCACGGGCGTCGACTCGGGCGACAAGGGCATCAACTGTTTGATCCACTTCGGCGCGCCGATCACGCACGAGAACGACACCGAGCGCGCGCTCGACTTCGCGCTCGGCCTCCGCAAGAACGCGCCGAAGGGGATGCAGATCCGCGCCGGCATCACCCACGGCCTCCGGTACGCGGGCTTCAATGGCGGCACCGAGCGGCAGGAGTTCGCGTGCCTCGGCCCCGCGACGAACCTCGCGGCGCGCCTCATGATGAACGCGCCGTGGAAGGAGCTCTGGTGCGACGGCGAGGTCTCCGGGCGCGCCCAGGGCACGCACCACTTCAAGCCTGCGGGGGATCACCTCTTCAAGGGCTTCGAGCAGCCGATCAGCGTCTACACCCTCGATCGCAAGCGCGTCGCCGTGCAGCGCGAGTTCCTCGCCCGCGGCCTCGTCGGGCGCGAGCAGGAGCTCGGGGTCCTCACGACGCACCTCGGCCCGATCTTCGCCGGCCAGAACGCGGGCATCGTCTACGTCGACGGCGAGCCAGGCCTCGGCAAGAGCTTCCTCGTCGACACGTACCGCCGCAAGCTCGAGGACAACAAGAAAGAGCGCCCGATCCTCTGGATCGACGCGCGTTGTGATCAGACGCTCCGGTCGAGTTTGAACCCCTTCGAGTACGCGCTGAAGGAGTACTTCGTCCAGACGTTGGCGACGGGCCGCGAGGAGAAACACGTCAACTTCGACGACGCCCTCGATCGCTTGATCGACCGCCTCCCGGACACCGAGGCCCTGCTCAAGCGCGAGCTCGAAAAGGCCCGCAGCGTCTTCGCCGCGATGATCGGCATCCGCTGGGACGGCTCGGTCTACGAGCGCATGGATCCCAAGCTCCGCTTCGCCGGCACGCTCGCCGCGCTCTCGCTCTGGCTCCGCGCCGAGAGCCTCCTCCAGCCCGTGATCTTCCACCTCGAAGACGCGCACTGGGCCGACGGCGACTCGCTCGAAGCGGTCAGCCACGTCGCGCAGGCCGTCAAGGATTGCCCCGTCGCGATCCTCTGCACCTGCCGCAACAACGACGACGGCAGCCCCTTCCGCATCGAGCTCGACGAGAACGTCCCGCAGCACGCCGTCACGCTCGGCCCGCTCTCGCGCGACAAGCTGCGCGAGCTCGCCGAGGGCCTCATGGGCGGCCCCGTCTCCGAGGTGCTCGCGATGTTCCTGAGCGAAAACGCGAACGGCAATCCGTTCTTCGCGCAGGAGATCATGACGTACTGGCTCGAAGCGAATCAGCTCGCGGGCAAGAAGAAAGAGAAGGAGGACACGGGCGTCTCGACGCCGAGCATTTTCCTCCTCCCGAACGACGTCAACAGCCTGCTCATCGCGCGGCTCGATCGCCTCGAACCCAAGGTCAAGCGTGTCGTCCAGGCCGCCGCCACGCTCGGCCGCGAGTTCGATCTGCGCATCCTCTCGCGCATGATGGACGACGATCCGCACCTGCCCGAGCTCGTCCGTGTCGGCGAGGAGCAGTGCATCTGGTCGCCGATTCTTACGCATGGGGGCTACGCGCAGGCGAGCGGAGCTACGCCCCCAAACCCCCCGTCGAAGGGCCGCTACCGCTTCAGCAACGTGCTCTTGCGGAACGCGGCCTACGAGATGCAGTCCCGCGCGCGCTTGCAGGAGCTGCACCGCCGCGCGGCCGAGGCCATCGAGGTCGCACACGAGGACGACCTCACGGGGCAGCTCACCGCGCTCGGGCGCCACTGGCAACGCGCCGGACAACCGAAGCGCGCCCGCTGGTACTTCCTCGCCGGCGCGCGCAAGGCCGCCGAGCGATACGCCCACGGCGAGGCCAAGCGCCTTTACCGCGCCTACTTCAAGCTCACGACCGAGCCTACGCTGGAGAGCGTCGTCGTGCGTTACGAGTTCGGTCGCGACGTCCTCGAGCTCCAGGGCCGGCACGAGGAGGCCATGCAGGAGCACGTGCGTGTCCTCGACGAGGCGCAGAAGCTCGGCGATCGCGCCTCCGAGGCGCTCGGCCTGCTCGGCCTCGGCCGCGTCAACTGGGCGACGGGGCGCATCGAGAGCGCGCGCGCCTTCTACGAGCAGGCGCTCACGACGGCGCGCGAGGCGCAGAGCTTGTGGAACGAGGGGCTCGCGCTGAAGAGCCTCGCGGTCTTGCACAAGGAGCAAGGCCGGTTCGAGCTCGCGCGCACCTTCTTCGAGCAGGCCCTCGACATCGCGCGCAAGGTCGGAAATCGCCGCGACGAGGGCAAGATCCTGGGAGACCTCGCCAGCCTGCACCACCAGCAGGGCCACGTGAACGAGGCCGTCGCGCTCCAGGAGCAGGCCCAGGCCATCGCCCGCGAGCTCGGCTGAGTTCAAACGAACGCTGTCCCGGGGCGGCGGCTGTGGGCTCGGGGGCGACCATGTGCGCTGCTCTTGCCAGGGGTGCCCCTGTTCGCAGAAGATGGCGGCCCCCCGAGCTTCTCCCGACGACGACGATGGAAGGGCAGCAGAGTCCGCCGATGCCTTCGACGCCCGCGCCCTCTCTCAGGGGTGGGCTCCGTGGATCGCGCGTCCTGTCCGGCCTCTTCGCGGGCGCCATGTCGGGCACCCTCGTCGCCACGTTCAGCATCACGCTCGCGGCGCTCATTTTCTCCGGCAACCTCACGAAGTACCTGCCGGCGGGCATCGGCATGGCCCTCGCGGGCTCGGCCATCATCGGCGCGATCGTCGCCCTCGGCAGCTCCTACCGCGCTGTCATCGCCGCGCCGCAGGAGAACACGGCCGTCGTCCTCGCCCTCGT
Source organism: Polyangium sorediatum (assembly GCF_029946465.1). NCBI lineage: Bacteria > Pseudomonadati > Myxococcota > Polyangiales > Polyangiaceae > Polyangium > Polyangium sorediatum. The sequence continues at coordinate 78,616 of NZ_JARZHI010000030.1, read as the reverse complement.
CGCCTCGGGGATCGGCAGTCACATCACGGCCAAGGGCGGCGATCCTTTCCCCACGATCGTCGCGGTCTGTTCGCTCTCCGCGCTCGTCACGGGGGGCCTCTTCCTCGTCCTCGGCGGCCTTCGCCTCGGCACCCTCGTTCGCTTCATCCCGTACCCCGTCGTCGGCGGGTTTCTCGCGGGCACCGGATGGCTCCTCTTCACGGGATCCATCTCGGTCATGGTGGGCACCGAGTTCTCCCTCGCGTCCTTGCCGCTGCTGCTCCGCGCAGATGCGATCGTCAACTGGGTCCCGGGCCTCACGCTCGGGCTCTTCTTGACGATCCTGCTCCGGCGCTACCACCACTTCCTGCTCTTGCCGGGCCTGCTCGTCTTCGCCGTCGCCATGTTTTACGGCGTCTTGTACGCGGCGGGCGGCACCGTCGCCGAGGCCCTCGATCGCGGCATGCTCCTCGGCCCCTTCCCGAGCGGCGCCCTCTGGCCGCCGATGGCGCCATCCGAGGCGCTACGCATCGACTGGGCCGAGATCGGCGCGAACGCGGGCAACCTCTTCGCGATCACCATGCTCGCGACGATCTCGATCCTGCTCAACGCCTCGGGCCTGGAGATCGCGACCGAGCGCGAGATCGACCTCGATCGGGAGCTCCGCGCGACGGGCATCGCGAACCTCGCGGCGGGCCTTGGCTTCGGCATGGTCGGCTACCTCTCGCTCAGCGAGTCGACCTTGAACCACAAGGCCGGCGCCGAGAGCCGCATCGCGGGCATCCTCTCCGCGTGCATCTGCGCCGCGGCCCTCTTCTTCGGCGCCTCGGTCTTCTCGTACTTCCCGAAGCCCGTCCTCGGCGGCTTGCTCGTCTTCCTCGGCGCGGGTTTCCTCCTCGAAACCCTCTACGACTCCTGGTTCCGCCTCCCGCGCGTCGAGTACGGCCTCGTCGTCATCATCCTCGTCGTCATCGCCTGGATCGGCTTCCTCCCGGGGATCGGCGTCGGCATCGTCGTCTCCTCCGTCCTCTTCGCGGTCAACTACAGCCGCATCGACGTCATCAAGCGCGCGGCGGTCGGCTCCGACGTCCGCAGCAACGTCGAGCGCAGCGCCGGGGACGAGCTCACGCTGGAGGAGCGCGGCAGGGAGCTCTACATCCTCCAGCTCCAGGGCTACATCTTCTTCGGCACCTCGTACACGCTGCTCAAGCGCGTGCACCACCGCATGCTCAGCGAAGATCCCGCTCCCACGCGGTACGTCCTGCTCGACTTCCGTCACGTCGACGGCATCGACTCCTCCGCCGTCCTCTCCTTCGTCCGCCTGCGCAAGCTCGCCGTGTCGAACGGCGTCACGCTCGTCCTCACCGACCTCCCGAGCGCCGTCCGCAACCAGCTCGAACGGGGCGGGTTTGCCGACGGATCGAGGCGCGTCCGTTTCTTCCCCGACCTCGATCATGGCCTCGAGTGGTGCGAGAACGAGGTCTTGCGCGCTGCGCCGCCGAGCATGCTCCCGCCGACGAAGCTCGTCGACGAGCTCGAAAGTGTCTTCCGCACCCGCGAGTTCGTCTCTGGCTTCCTCGAATACCTCGAACGCGTCGAGGCGCCCGCGGGCTACCAGATCTACCGCCAGGGCGACGTCTCGAAGGACCTTTACCTCATCGAGTCCGGCGAGCTCACGGCCTGGCTCGAGCTCGACGGCGGCAAGACCAAGCGCCTGCGCACGATGGGCCCGGGCACCGTCGTCGGCGAGTCGGGCCTCTACCTCGGTACGCGCCGCTCGGCCACGGTCGTCACCCTCCGGCCCACGGTCCTCTATCGCCTCTCGCTCGGCGCGCTCGAGCGCATGACGCGCGAAGCGCCGCACCTCGCGGCCTCGTTCCATCAGTTCGTCGCTTGCCTGCTCGCCGAGCGGATGGTCCTCGCGACGGGCGCATCGAAGACCCTCTTCAATTGAGGATGGAGCCCCGGGCGCCATGAAGACCCTCCCGAGGCTCCTCTGCACGGCGACGATGGCCGGGGCGCTCCTCGCGCCGCGCCTCGCGTCGGCCGACGGCGCGCTCCGCACGGTCCTCGTCATCGACGCCTCCTCGTCGATGCGCGGCACCGATCCCAAGGAGCTTCGCAAGGTCGCGGCCGAGCTCTTCGTCGACCTCACGCGGAGCGGCGACGAGCTCGCCGTCGTTGGCTTCGACGGCGCCGCGCGGGATGCCATGGCCTCCCTCGTCGTCGTGCGGACTCCCGACGATCGCGCCGAGATCAAGCGCGCCGTCCGCGCCGTCGGCAACGACGGCAACTGGACCGATTTCACCGCCGGCCTCGAAGGCGCGCGCCGCCTCCTCGAGGCCAAGCCGCGCGCCCCGGGCGACCAGGACCTCATCGTCTTCCTCACGGATGGCCGCTGTGATCCCGACCCGCGTGGTCCGCTGGCAGACGCCGCGCGCGCGTCCGGCGGCAAGGCCCGGGTCGAACAAGTTTGTCAGGCCAAGGTCCTCGACGACCTCGTCCCCTCCCTCGGGAAAACCCGCATCTATGCCGTCGGTTTGTCGAAGAGCGCCCCCCGCGCCTTCCTCGACGACCTCGGCCGCCGCACGGGCGGCATTGGCGTTGCGACGGACCGCCCCGACGAGCTCCCGCGCCTCTTCGCCGACATCTACGCCCGCCTTTTTGGCAGCCGCCTCTCCGAGGGCGCGTCCGCGCCTTCGATCTCGGTCCCCGTTGACGAAGGCGCGAGCTCGCTCGACCTCGTCCTCGTCGGCCCCCCGAAGCTCGGCATGCGCCTCTTCGACCCGAAGGGCGCGGAGGTCTCCACCACGGGCGACCGCCCCGGCGTGTATTTCTCGGACAACCCTGCGTACCGCCTCCTTCGCCTCGACGCCCCCGAGCCCGGCGCGTATCGCCTCGACGTCGCCGGCGGCGGCACCGGCGGCCGGTATGCGGTCCTGCAAAACCTCGATTTGCACCTCGCATTCCCGGGTTTGCCCGAGGTCCTCGAAATCGGCAAGAGCGCCACCCTGAAGCTCCGCCTCGCCACCCCGGGCGGCAAAGCCCCCTCGAAGACCTTCCTCGACCGCCACGCGTTTTCCCTCGCGGCCGTGGAAGGCGTGAACGCCTGTGACGACGTGGCCCTCGCCGCGGCGGCCCCCGTGCCCCTCCGCGCGCTCCCGGATGGCTCGTTCGAGGCCACGATCACGCCCTCGAAAAAGGGCGCGTTGTGCCTTCTCGGCCGCATGAGCCCGGGGGAATCCGGCGTCCTCACGCGCGAGACGCGCAGCGCCGCCGTCCGCGTCATTCCTCCGATTCACCTGAAAGCCGCCGTCGCCTCGCCGTTTGGCCCGGTCAAACAAGACAGCCGCGCCAGCGCCAAGATCTCCCTCGAAGGCAGCGATGTCGGCGAGCTCATCTTCGCCGACATCGAGGCCGACCTCGAGAACCAGGGCAACCGCTCGGGCATGTCGCTCTCGCCTCGCGACCTCGAGATGGGCCCTACCACGAAGAAACAATTCGACGTCACCCTCGACGTCGGCCGCGAGATGCCGCCCGGCCCGCGCGAGATCACGCTCCGCATCGTCCCCAAGAAGCCGCAGGGCTTCGAGGATCGCGCCGTCACCGTCCGCATCCCCGTCACGATCGTCCCGCTCACGTTCTGGGAGCGGTATGGCCGTACCATTCAAATTGGCCTCGCGGCCCTCGTCACCCTCTTCCTGATGGTCGGCCTCATGCTCCCGGCGCGATTCCGGCGCACGGCGATCCTCCATTACGAAGATCGCCGCGACCCCGATCTCCCGCGTCAGGCGAAATTTCCGCTCGGGACCAAGGCGCGCGCGGGCCTTTATCGCTCGGCGCGCGTCACCATCGGCCCGATGGGCCCCGTGCCGCGCGGCGGCGTCGTCGAGCTCCGCGCCGGCCCCGGCGGCGCCGTCCTCGCACGTCCTGCGGCGGGCAAACGCGCGACGGAGCTCCCGCGCGACGACGATTTCAGCGCGGGCGAGCCCCGCGAGCCCCGGCTCGTGAAAGGCTGGTTCCGCGTCTCTCCCGGCGTGAAATATGCGATCGAAGGAACGGGGCTCGTCTTCTGGTGGAATCCGCGGTAAAAGAGGGTCGGGAGGACCTATGAGGACCCACCACTTTGCCTTGGCTTTTACGATTCCCTTCGCTCTCGCCACCGCCGCTTGCGGGTCGGACATCGAGGAAGACGCGTTCGCCGACTGTGAAGGCCGCGCGTACACCGCGACGATCGTCGCTCCGCAGGACGGCGCGACCGACGTCCCCACCGACGTCCGCGTCCGGATTCAGTGGGCGGGCGGCATTCCCGATCGGTATCTCTCGATGACCACGCAGGCCGGCCAGCCCGTCGCGACGGACGGCGGTGGCACCGACGAGAACGGCGACTATGAACTCTACCAGTTCGTACCGGCGACGCAGTATACGCTGAGGGTGGGCTGGTTCTGCGTGATCGACGGCGGCGCGAGTCAGAAGGACTACCCGCTCGCCACGTCCACCTTCACCACTGCCGCGCCCTGACACGACACGCTGTCCGCCCGTGCGGCATCACTGCCGGAGGTTCATCACCGCTTCCATCACGCGGTTGAGATTGAAGCTGCCAGGCTTCTGGCGCGGCGGGAATTCGCGGAAGCTCTCGAGCCACTGCGCCACGTACGCCACCGCGGGCAGGACCACGAACATGTGCTCCATGTACCAGCGCCCGTAACTCATGGACTCGTACTCGGCACGCTCGAACGGGTCCATGCGCAGATTCGTCAGCAGCGGCGCGCGAAGCTCCGTGAATGGCTCGATCCAGACATGCAGCCCGTGGGCGTCTTGCCGCAGAAAAATGACCTTCCAATCGTCATACCGCAGCGCCGCGATGCTGCCGTCGTCGGTCCAGTACAGGAACTCCCGTCGCGGCCATGGCCCCTGACCCTGGAGCGCGGGCAGGAGGTTGTAGCCGTCGAGGTGGACCTTGTACGTCATGCCGCCGAGCTTCTTGCCCTTCAACAATTGTTCCTTGATGCCGGGCTCTCCCGCCGCTGCCAGCAGCGTCGGCAGCATGTCTTCATGCGCGGCGATGTCGTTGATGACCGTGCCAGGCTCGACGACGCCGGGCCATCGAATCAGGCAGGGCACACGGTAGCCACCTTCCCAGCTCGTATTTTTTTCGCCGCGGAACATCGTCGTGCCGCCGTCGGGCCAGGTGAAGGCTTCCGCGCCATTGTCGGTGGAATACATCACGATCGTGTCTTCCGCGAGGCCCAGCTCCTCGAGCCTGTCCAGCAATTGGCCGACCTGGCCGTCATGCTCGACGAGCCCATCGGCGTAAATGCCATAGCCGGTCTTGCCCTGCGCTGACTTCTTCAGGTGCGTGAAGACGTGCATACGCGTGGAGTTCCACCAGAGGAAGAAGGGTTTTTTTGCCTTCTTGGCGCGCGCCATGAAGTCGAGCGCCTTTTCGGTGATCTCTTCGTCGATCGTCTCCATGCGTTTCTTCGTCAGCGGGCCGGTGTCCTCGATGCGGCCATCGGCGAAGCTGTGAATGACGCCGCGCGGGCCGAACCTCTTCCTGAACCGCGGATCCTTCGGATAGTCGGGGTGCTCCGGCTCTTCCTCCGCGTTCAGGTGGTAGAGGTTGCCAAAGAACTCGTCGAACCCGTGGTTCGTCGGCAGCATCTCATCGCGATCACCGAGATGGTTCTTCCCGAACTGGCCGGTCATGTAGCCGCGCGCCTTGAGGCAGTCGGCGATCGTCGGATCTTCCTTCTTCAATCCCTCGCGTCCGCCCGGCATTCCGATCTTGGTGAGGCCCGTGCGGATGGGCGACTGCCCGGTGATGAACGCCGCGCGGCCGGCGGTGCAGCTCTGCTGACCATACCAGTCCGTGAACAGCGCACCTTCCTTGGCGAGCCGGTCGATATGGGGCGTCCTGTAGCCCATCAAGCCCCTGTTGTAGGCGCTGAGATTGAACTGACCGATGTCATCGCCCCAGATGATGAGGATGTTGGGCTTCTTGCCCTGCGCGGTTTTCTTGTACTTTCGCATGGCTGGTCCCCCCCTTGGTGGTGTGCGCGGAACCTAGTGCGAGGTGGTCGGGGAGGTTAGCAAGCAGCCCCCTGCGCCCTGACGAGGGCCGCTTCCGTGGGTCGTCGTGGAAGTGCAGGGAGTTGTTCTGGAACATCGCTCTTTCCTCGGCCGCCACGTCTCTGGTACGCTCTGCGCCCCCCGTTCTCGGGGAGGGGAAATCGCATGCCGCTCAGCGAAAAGAAGATCGCCCCCGCGTTTTTCATTGGCCTCGGGGGCGCGGGAGGCGCCATCGTCGACGAGCTCGCCCGCAAGGTGAAGCAGGAAGACTCGTTCGAGCGATACAAGGACCTCGTTCACTTCTTCGCGTTCGACACCGACGCCGACGATCTCGCGCGGCTCGTCTGGATCGACGCGGCCCACAAGTTCGTCCTCTCGGACTTCGACAAGCCCGAGTACGTCGAGCTCAAGCGTGGAAAGCTCCACGCCAAGCCCGATCCCCTCTTCGAGCAGTGGTGGCCCGCGTGGTACCAGCCCCGCGCGCAGCGCGGCAAGGGCGCCGGCCAGATTCGCATCGAGAGCCGCCTCTCGCTCTACCACCACCTCGAAAACGATCGCGCCAAGATCCTCGAGACCCTGGAGAAGGCGATCCGGCGCGCCTACGACGTCCACAACCCCTTCCGCGCCAACAAGGCCGCCAAGATCCACATTTATGCCTCCCTCGCCGGCGGCACCGGCTCCGGCGGCTTCGCCACGATGGCGCTCACGGTCCGGCGCCTCCTCGGAGGCCAGCGTGGGCATCGCATCATCGGCACGTTCGTCCTGCCGAACGTCTTCCGCGGCAAGGGCCTGCCGCCGAACCAGTTCGACAAGATCATGTCGAACGGTTATGCGGCCCTGCAGGAGCTCGAGCTGCTCCAGAGCGCCAGCCCCGCTGCGCCCGCCCGTTTCCACTACGACCCGGACAACCCCGAGCGTGTCCTCGTCGACCGGCCGCCGTTCGATCAGGTCTATCTCGTCGAAGAGAAGACCGAGAGCGGCGTCGTCCTCGCCGACTCGCAGGAGGTTTACCCTGCGATCTCCGACGCCGCGCACGCGCAGATCTTCACCTCCATCCTCGATCGCGAGGGCTCGACGCTCGACAACGACACGCGCGAGCTCATGCAGCTCGACGAGCAGGCCTTCACGAAGTCGTTTGGCTCCTTCGGCATCGGCGCGCTCGTCCTGCCCGTGGAGGACGTCCTCGAACACGCGGCCTTGAAGCTCGGCGCGGAGCTCTTGCTCGCGGCCGTGCCCGGGGGCAGCGCGGCCCTCGGTGACGGCGCCGATCTCGACGCGGCCGATCAGGCCTTCGTCCGCGGCCTCGAGAGCAAGGCCGAAGGCAAGGGCGAAGAGTCCGAGCCGTATCGCCGCGCCGTCGAGTGGGCGCGTGGCGGTGGCAGCGGCGGCGAGGGCACGATCGGCGCGTTCCTCCGCCGCACGCGCGAGGACGTCGCCAAGCGCATCGACGAGGCCATCAAGCTGCGCGGCTGGGACGAGACCGAGCTCTCGGCGTTCGAGCGCGACCCCGAGCGCGTCCGCTCCGAGACCGCGCAGGCCTTCGCCGCGCTCAAGGTCCAGGTCGGCAAAAGCGAGGACGCCGCGCGCGAGCGTGCGCGCGAGGCGGCGTTGCGCGTCGCGGCCGAGTCCGGCGAGCTCTCGCTCACCGAGCTCGCGAAGGACAAGGGCCCGACCGAGGCGCGTTACTTCCACGCCTTGCTCCGGCAGGCCGTCGCGGCCGAGCAGGAGACGGCGCGCAAGGCCTACGAGCGTGGCCTCGTCCTCACGGACGGCCGCCTCGGCGAGGACTTCAAGCGCCGCGTCGACGAGCTCGCCGCGGCCGCGCCCGAGACGCTGCTCGAAAAACTCCCGGGCCGGGAAAACGATTACTTCGAGGTCGCCGCCTCCTTCGCCGGCTGGTATCGCGACGTGCTCGACGGCCTGCGCGCCCGCATCCGCGCGAATGCCTTGATCGAATACTTCTCGGCTGTCCTGCGCGAGCTCGATCGCCGCCGTTTGTCGAGCTTCCATTTCTTCGCGCGGGTCGATCGCATCCAGCGCCGCCTCGAAGAGCGCGCGGCTCGTATCGTCGCCGCGGGCGGCCGGCGGCACGAGGGCGGTGATGCGAATCGCTATGTCCTCGATGTCGAGGTCCTCCAGGATCACCGCACCGGCCGTCGCTTGTGGGATCACCTTTATGCGCGCCTCGTGCGCCCGAGTGATCTCCAGCTCTCCGGCGCGCTCTCGCGCCTCGCGACGGTCGCGAGCCAGGGCGGCGCCGAGCAGGACATCGAGCGCCGTATCATCGACGACCTCGTCCAGCTCGCCTCGGCCGCGCTGCGCGCCCGCATCGCGGGCGGCCTCGAAGAGCGCGGCTTGCGGATCGACGAAGAGCTTCGTTTCGAGGCCCAGCTCGCCTCGGCCACGCGCAGGCTCGAGCGCCGCGGCGGCCCGCTCCCGCCCGCGTCCGATCCGCAGTGGATCGAGGAAGCGCGCCGCACGCCCGAGGATGAAATTCAGAAATACGTCAAGGACAAGCTCGAATTCGCGGCTGCGAAATGCGCGCCTTTCCTGACGCTCGGCGCGGGCGCGCCGCTCCTGCCCGACAAGGCGTACGTCGTCATGCACGGCGATTACGAGCGCACGCTCGGGCCCATGCTCGCGCACCTCGCCACGCACCGCGTCGATCGGGGCCAGATCGTCGCTTCGGACCACCCGTACGAAATCATCTTCTACCTCGCGCGGCTCGGCTGCCCGCTGCACGCCGTGAAGAGTTTGTCCGATTATGAGCGCCGGTACCGCGCCGTGAAGGACAAGGAGCTCGCCGAGGGCGCGAAGGTGCCGGGGTTGCCCAAGGGCGTCCCGCAGATCCCGCTGCACATCGATCGCAACTGGGAGGGCGCGCCGGACGCGGAGACGCGCCTCTTCCGCATCTCGATCGACGGCGTGCGTGAAAACGACTCCAAGCTCGCCTGGACCGAGCGGCTCTCGCATGTCCAAAAAAAGGCCGGCGAGGAGCAGGTCCGCACGGACGACATCCGGGATTTCACGCTCGCCATTGCGTTTGGCATCATCCGCCGCACCGAGGGTGTCTACCTGATCGAGGACCCGGACCTCCCGGAGGAGCGCCGCAAGCTCGGCAAATTCCGCGACCAGGCCTTTACGAGTTACAGCGGCCGTATCGACGCGCAAAAGACCTGGGTGCGTCGCGCGTATGCCGCAGCGCTCCTCCGGATCGAGGAAGACCGCAACCTCGCCGCGCTCGTCTCTCTCGTCGCGGCCCACGTCGCCGACATCGAGCGCCTGGTCAAGCTCGCCGACGGCGCGGGCGGCAAACCCGAGCTCGACCACCTCGCCCGCGAGCTCGAATGCCTCGCGGGGTTCCGCCGGGAAAAAGGGCTCTGAGGCCCCGGGGGGCGCGTGCGCGGAATCGACGATCGAACGAGGCGCCCCATGCTGCTCGTCGGCGTGGGCGCCTTCGGCCGTGACGTCGCGCGCGCGGCCCGCGGCGCCTCGCTCGTCGCGCTCGACGTCGCCCTCGGCGCGGACGGCAAAACGGACGGCGCCACGCTCGATCCTTCCGCGAAAGATCCATATACGCCCGTCGTGAAGCGCGCCGAGGACGCCCTCGCCGCGCTGCTCGACGTTGGCCATTACCTCGGCTCCTCGTCCCCCACGGACCCGCGTGGCCCGCTCTGCGACGTCCTCGTCGTCGCCGACCTCGGCGAGCCGTCCGTCGCGCCCCTCGTCGCGCCCCTCGCCGCCGCGCTCGCCTCGGGCCTGCGCCGCGCCTTTTCGGCCATCCTCCGCTCCGGCGACGGCGCGCTCGTCGTTTGCCCCCTCCTGGTTTGCCCCCGCGCCGGCGATCGGGCGGTCATCGCGCGGGCCGCCTCCTCCCTCGCCGAGCTGTCCCGCCAAACCTCCTCCTCGGCCCGCGCGCGCCTCGGCGGCCGCATGTATCTCGTCGAGGACCAGAGCGGCAAATACCTCCTCTCCCGCGCCGAGATGGTCCGCTCCTTTGCTGCGTTCCTCTCGACCTTGTGCTTGCCGCCCGTGCGCGACGACGATCGCGGCGTTCGTCGCCTCGTCGAGGACGACGGGCCGCCGGGCACCTTCGCCACCTTCGCCTGCGCGAGCCTCGTGTTTGATCACGCGGCGCTCTCACGGATCGCTGCTGCGCGCCTCGGCCGCGAAATCCTCGCGCTCCTCCGCGCGCCCGTGGATCCGGCCGCGCTCGACATTGCCTCGCTCGCCGCGCCGCTCGTCCCCACGCAGAGCCGCCTCGACACCGAGCTCGGCGAGGCCGAGCCGCTCGCCGAATTGCTCGCGCCGCCGACGATCGACGTCCCCCCGATCGAATGGGACGACGATCCCGAGACGCTCCTCGAACGCAAATTCGGCTCCCTCTACCGGGCGCGCGCCGAGGCCACGATCGCCGCGTTCCGGGACGAGGTCGAGCGGTTCCGCATGGACAAACTCGCGGCCGCGCTCGAACAACGCGGCAAGGTCCGCCTCGAAGGCGGCGCGCGCGCCATCGAGACGCGTGTCGCCGAGCTCGTCGCCGAGCGCCCCACGGGCCACGCGCGGGCGCTCCTGGTTTTACGGGACGCACGCACCCGGGCCAAGGGGTACCTCGATGAGGTCGTCCGCGCGATCGAGGCGCCCGAGCTCTCGCCGCTCCCGGCCTCGCCGCTCGCGGAAAAACTCGCGGCCCTGGAGGAGGCCATCTCCTACCGCCCGCGCCCGCGCCGCATGGTCGTCCTCGGCGCGGCCCTCGGCCTCGTCTCCGCGCTCCTCCTCTCGGGCGTGCTCGTCTCTTCCTATCGCGCCCTGCTCGCGCCCTTCCCACCTTTTTTCGACGCCGTCTCGCCTTTGCCGGCCGGCCGCCTTCGCCCTTTTTTTACCCCGCCCGTCCCGCTCCTCGCCGGCGTCGCCCTCTCGGCCTATTCGACGGGCTATCGGCTCTGGAAGCACCGCAAACGCCACCACAACTGGGCCTGCGAAGCCAGGGACGACCTCGCGCAGTCGATCGCGCGGCACATCCGCGAAGACCTCGTCGGCCATTACGAGCGCCGCTTGCATTACGCGCGCCTCCTCTGGGTCCAGCGCGTCCTCGCCCACCTCCTCGGCCGCATCGAGCAGACCCTCGCAGCGCTCGAAGCCACGCGCGCGGCCCTCGCCGCCGCCGACCGCGCCTTGCACCGCGAAGAACACGAGGGCGAGCGAAACCTCTTTTCCGGGGGCATGCTCGCCTCCTCGGTCTTGCACGCCTCCATCGTCGGCCCCGACGACGTCGACGCCATTTACGCTGAAATTCGCCCGCCCGAGCCGAGCGCCGCGGCCGAACGCTGGCTCCGCGAGAGCCTCGCCGAGCGCCCCTGGACCGAGGCACCGTTCGCGGCGCACGACGACCTCCTCGCCTTTTGCCGCGCCGAGCTCGAATCCTTCGAGAAGACCTCGCCCTTCGAGGAAGGCAAATCCGCGCTGCACAAGGCCGCCGAAGCCTCGGCCAAGGGCTTCCTCCGCCGCCTCTTCCTCAAGCTCTCGCCCGGCCTCGAGCTCGCCCCGAAATACGCGGCCGAGGCGCCCGCTCCGCTCCGCCTCCTCTTCGCGCCGCCCGAGGCGCGCAAGCTCGTCGACGCCACGCTCGCCGAGGGCGGCTTCGAGGGCGCCTGGGACGTGCGTGCGCTCTCGCCGGATCCCGATTCGATCCTGCTCGTCGTCGCGCGCACCGGCCTGCCGCTCGAAGCGCTCGCCCTCGCGCAGCCAGACGATGGGGGCTCCGCTCGGACGAACCGAGCTGCGCCCCCAAACCCCCCGGAGGAATCGTGATCGACGCGATCCTCACGCTCCTCGGCGAATTGTCGCGCCTCGCCCAGGCCAAACCCATTCGCACGAGCCTCGGCGGCATGGCCGTCGCCCTCGCGATCCTCCTTTACCTCGGTGCCCTCGCCAAAGCCCGCTTCGAGCTCCGCGCCGTCCGCGTCTCCACCGGCCCTCTTTTTGCGCTCGCCGGCCTCGTCGTCCTCGCGCTCTCGCTCGTCGTGGCGCTCGTCGACGCCCTGCTCGCCCATTACGACATGCTCCTCATCGAGGAGCGCGTGCTGTTGCTCCTCGCGCCGGGGGAGGGGTGGGAAGCTTATGAGGCCTTGCGCCGGATCCTCGCCCTCGCCGCGGGTGGGCGATTCATGCTCCCCGGCCCCGTGCATTTGCCGCTCGCCTTGCTCCTCGGCGCTGTGGTGTACCTCGGCCTCGTGTTCTGGGCCGCGCGCACGCTCGAAGAGCTCGGCTCGCTCGAACAGAAGCCCGACGACGTCCTCGCGCGCGAGCGGCTCGAACAGCAAAAAGCCATCGCCAAGGCCCTCGCCGAGGGCCGGCCGCTCCCGGTCAAACCCGTCGAGAGCGCGCCGCTCGCCGACGATCGCTTCGGCCGCGTCTTCAAGCTCCTCGGCCACTGGACGAGCGTCGAATACGTCGAGGCGCGTTTCGTGCGCTGGCAAGGTCCGCTCGTATGGGCCCTTTCCGGCCTCGCCGCGCTCGCCCTCCCGGCCGCGCTCGCGGGGCATTTCCCGGCCCCGCTCTGGGTCGGCGCTGCGATTGCGCTCGACGGCCTGCGCAGAAACCTCGCGACCCGCACGAAGAGCCCCGACCCGCCCGAGGCGGAGAAAAAGGAAGAACCGCCCGCGCCGAAGCCCGAGCTCCGCCCGCTCGTCGAGGCCATTCATGCGGCCCAGGGCCCCTTGCTCCTTCCCCCCGAGACGCCCGGCGTCGAGCCCGCCCGCATCTCGCCCGGGACCGATTTACGCGCCAAACGTTTGCTCGACGATCTCTCGCGCGAGCTCGGCGCCGCGAAGGGGCTCTACGTCCACCAGGGCCTCGCGTGCGACGCCTTCGAGGATCGCAAGAATATCCTCCTCTGCACGCCGCCGCTCTCGGGAAAAACCACGACCCTCGACTTGCTCCTGTTTTACGCGCTCCTCGTCGAGGCCGAGAACGTCCTTTGGCTCGCGCCCTCCGCCGCCGCCGCGCGCGTGGCCGAGCGGCGTGTCCTCGCGCGGGCCGAGGCCTTGCGCTGGAAATGGAACGTCCACGCCGCGAACATCGCGTCCGGCGCGGGCGCGGCCGATCCCACGCACGCATCACCGTCGCTCGTCTTCGCCGACCCCGAGGGCGTGCACCGCGAGCTTTGCGGCCGACAAAAAGAATGGTCCGCGTTCCTCGGCGGCCTCGGCCTCGTCATCCTTCCGGACCTCGAGGAATGGCACGGCGCCCCCGGCGCGCACCTCGCCTTGCTCCTCCGCCGCCTCCGCCGCGCCGCCTCGCGCGCCTCCTCTCGCACCTTCGAGCGAGGCGAGCGGATTCGTTTCCTTTGCACGGCCGATCCATCGTTTCGCGACCTCGGCCAGCTCGGCGAGCGCCTCGTCGGCCGCCCCATGCTCGTGCTCGGCCCCGAGGTCGACGGCGCGCCGCGTCCGCCGATCGTCTCGTATTTCCTCCCCCCGCGCCCGCGCGCCCAGGCCGATGTCCATCCCGCCGTGCGCGCGCTCGGCGAATCCCTCGCGCAGGGTTTTTCCGCGGAGCTCTTCGGGTATGACGACGTCCTCTCGCGGGCCGACGTCGCGCGGGCAAACGAATGGACCCTCGGCCGCGACGTCGCGACCCGCGGCCGCGCTTTCGCCGAAGAACGCCACGAGCTCTCGCGCGCCCTCTCCGAGGCCGAAGTCGTCATCGCTCGCGTCCGCGCCGCGACGTACGGAAAGAGCCCGATCCTCGCCGCCCACGTCGGCTTTCGCGCCGCCACCGTGCCCGAAGCGCGCGTCGCCGCCCTCGGCGCCGGCGAGCGTGTCGGCAAGGCCATCGCGCCTCCGAAGCCCGAGCCCAAAGAGGTTTCGCCGGCAGAGCCGGAAACCCCGCAATCACCTGGCGAGCTTCAGGCCGACGCCATCGCGCAGGCGGATCTCGAACGGAAAGTCCTCGTCCTCTGGCAGCCCGATCCCGACCCGTTCTCCTCGCTCCTCGCGGCCGAGCGCCCGCTCTTTCGCCACCCCGACCTCGACCTCGGCTGCGCGCTCGTCGTGGATCCGCTCGCCGAGGCCATTCAACGCGCGCACCTCCGGGCGGCGCTCGTCGAGGCCTCGTGGACCGAGGACGAGCTCGCCGCGGACTTCTCGCGCCCCCTCGTGCAACATGAGCTTTCCCCCGCGGAAGGCGCCTCCATGGAGGCCACGCGCCTCGCGCGGACTGCGCATACCGTCCTCGATCCGGAGACCGGCGAGCGCCGCGAGGTCCTCCGGATCTCCGCGGCCGGCGAGGCGCACCCGGCCCTTTGCTTCGACGTCGCGGCCGAGCCTGCGCGGCTCGTCGATCGCCACACGGGCGAGGTCCTCTACGGCGTCGAGCGCGCGCGTATGCTCTCGGCCGCGTATCCCGGTCGTATCTTCGTTTTTCGCGGCGGCCGGTACGTGGTCAAACCCGCCTCCGAGCAGGACGGCCTCGCTGCCGGCCGCGTCGCGTGCGAGCGCGAGGAGCGTTTGCTCGTCACGAGCCCCATTCGTGAGGTCTCCGTCACGCCGATCGAGCGCCGCAAAGAAGCGTCGTCGAAGGAGGGCAGGGAAGGGGAGCGCGCCGAGCGCCGCGCCGAGCCGCTCCGATCGCTTGGCGGTGCGCAATTCGTCTTCGAGCGCAGGCTCGTCGAGGTCGAGGAGCAGAGCCTCGGCCTGCGCCGCCACGGCCCCGACGGAAAGCCGCGCGACGTGACCCTCTACGCCGAGCCGCTCGTGCATCGTTATGCCACGAAGGCCGCGGTCCTCGCCCTGCCCGAGACCTCGTTCGGTGCGATCGGCGAGGGCACGCTCCACGCGCTCGTGCACCTCTTCCGCGTCACCTTGCCCGCGTTCGTGTGGTGCCGTGAGGAGGACCTGCTCATCGTGCGCGCTGCGCGTTTCGGCGCCGCCGCGACCCCTGCGATCGCATTCGTCGACGCGCATCCGGGCGGCGTGGGTTTCTCCGAGGCGGTGACGCTCGATGTCCTGCGCGTGGTCGCCGGGTTTTCCCTGGCGATCGTCGAGCGATGCCCCGCGCGCTGCGCCGCGCCGGAAGGGTGCCCCTCGTGCCTGCAAATCCCGCAATGCCACGCGGCGCCGGGGGACGAGACGAAGCTCGACAAGCGGGGGGTGCGGGAGCTGCTCGGAAAGATCCTCGGCCGGGGCTAGCGCCTTTCGGGTATCCTCGCGCCCCTCGATGCGTTTCTCCTCCCCGTTCGTCCTCGCGTTCACTGCGCTCGCCGCCTCCTGCGCCGCCGCGCCCACCGGCCCCACGGGCGGCGCTGCCTCGGATCCTCCCGAGGAGCCGCCTGCGCCCGTCGTCCCGCGCGAGGTCCCCGTCGAACCGCCGAGCGGCGCGCTCGGCACCGCCGCGCCCGTCGTGTCGCGCGAAGCCGTCCCGCTCAAAGGGTTGCGGGTCGACGCCCGCCCGGGCGATTTCGTCCTCTCGCACGCGGGCCGCGTCGCCGTCGTCTCCGCGCGCGGCCACCTCGTCGATTATGGCCCCGAGGGCGGCGCGGATGGAATGGTCTCCCTGCAATCCGTTCTCCAGGTCGGCCTCGGCGTCGCGGCCACCGACGTCGTCCGCGTGGAGCTCGTCGGCGAAAAGAAAAATGTCGTCCGTGTCGATCGCGCTGTGCGTGGACAGCCCCTCTCGCACGTGAGTTTTTATTTCTTCGGCCCGGGGGATGCGCTCTGGATCGAGAGCGTCGCCGTCGCCGCGCCCGAGATCGAGCCCGTCGATCCGGGCCCCGTCGGCGCCGCCAAGCGTCTCCCCGCGCTCGCCGTCACCCTCGGCGAGAACATTCATTGGGGCAACGTGCCCACCTGGGTCGAGGGCGCCGGTCCCGTCGCCAGCGCCCTGCATATGCGGACCGAGTTCGTCGCCCGCCACAGCCTCGGCACCGCGTACGCCTTGTGCTCCGCAGAGGGCCCGCTCCTCGCCCGCTTCGGCTCGCCCGAATACGGGTTTTTCGAGGCCGCCTTCACCGGCGAGCGGGTCGTCCCCGTCGTCCACGCCGGCGCCTCCGAGCGACGCCGCGTCGCCGTCACCCTGAGCGACCGCTCCTCCGGCGACGCTGCGCTCGCCTTGCCCTGCCGCGCGCCCGCCGCCCGCCGCCGCGTCTCCCTTCCCACGATTCCCGTGCGCGGCGCCCGTGTCGAGCTCGCCCGTTGCGACGCGGCCGGCCGCCGCCGCGTGTATGCCGAGCTCGCCGCCGACGAGCGCATGTTTGGCAAGACAGACCGTGCGGTCGACCTGCCCGAGGGCTGCATCGACGCCCGCCTCGTCGCGCCGGGCCACGCCCCGGGCCCGTGGATCCGCGTCGAATCCATCGTCGCAGAGGCGGCCCGCGCCAAACCCTCTGCTGGGCGTCTCCGGATTGCCGCGACCGAAGGGGGAAAACCCGTCCCTGCGCGGCTCCTCGTGCGCGGAAAGGAAGGCACCCCCGATCCCGACTGGGGCGACGAGCCCCTCGCCGGCGCGGCCCTCAACGTCGTGTACCTCGACCGCGGCGAGCGTGACCTCTTCCTGCCGCCCGGCAAATACCACGTCGCCCTCACGCGCGGCTTTTCGTACACGGCCCACGAGGAGGACATCGATGTTGCCGCGGGCCGCGACGTCTCCGTCCGCGCGAAGCTCGAACGTGTCGTCGATACAAAGGGGTTCGTCTCGGCCGATCTGCACCTCCACGCCGAGCCTTCCCCCGACGCCCCCGCGCCGCTCGCCGAGCGCGTGCGCAGCCTCGTCTCCGTGGGCGTCGACGTCGCGGTGGCGACCGATCACAACGCCGTCACCGATTACGGCCCCACGATCCGCGAGATGGGCCTCGCCGGGGATCTCATGAGCATCGTCGGCGACGAGGTCACCTCGTCCGCCTGGGGCCATTTCAACGTCTTCCCGCTCCTCCCCGCGTCCCTGCCGCTCCCCTGGATCGGCGTCCTGCCGGCCGAGATCTTCGCCGCCGCGCGCGCGCAAAAGCCATATGGCACGAGCACGCTCCTCCAGGTGAACCACCCGCGCTGGGGCGGCATCGGTTATTTCGAGCTCCTCCGCCTCGATACGGACGACCTCAAGGGCTCACTCGACCGCTCCCCGATCGCCGACATGGGCTTTGATCTGCTCGAGGTCTACAACGGCGACCATTCTCGTTACATCGCCGGCGTGGAGCCGGTCCTGCGCGACTGGTATGCGCTGCTCGACGCCGGCTTCCGCGTCGTCGGCACGGGCAACTCCGATTCGCACAAGCTCGTCTATCACGAGGCGGGTTTGCCCCGGAACATGGTGTTCGTCGGGAACGACGGAAAAGGCCCGGTTTCGGAGGCGGCCTTCGTGGACGCGCTGCGGAAGGGAAATGTCAGCGTCTCGGGAGGGCCCTTCGTCCGGATCGAGGTCGGCGGAAAAACAATGGGCGAGACGATCGCGCCGGGCGAGGCCGAGGTCGTCGTGCGCGTCGACGCGCCGCCGTGGATCGAGGTCGATCGGATCGAGCTCGTCAAGCGCGGAAAAACCCTGCGGACCTTCCCGGTCGCCGGCCGCAAGGGCCCGATCGAGCAACGCAGCCGCGAGACGTTCGAGAAGGGCGACTGGATCCTTGCCATCGCGCGCGGCAACAAGCCCATGGACGCCTACGTGCCCGGCGTCCCGCCGCTCTCGTTCACGAACCCCGTCTTCGTGCGTTGAGGAAAAACCCTCAGCGCACAGGCGTGCTCGGACACGCGAGGGCGGCCTTCGCTTGCCGCGCGTAACGCTCCTCCACCGCGCGCTTCAGGATAGGCTCGTCGACGAACGGGAGCTCGCCGTCCTTGCGCCACCCTTCGAGCACGCGCGTCGTGGCCGCCTGGCAGGGCATCTCCTGCCGGATCGCCCGGCATATCAGCGCCTCCAGGCTCCTCGCGTCGCGCACCGTGCAGGTCTTCGTGTCCTCGCAGTCCTTCGCCGCGTCCTCGCCGCAGGGCCGGCAGTCGAAGGCGTCGAGGTGCTCCTTGGAGGTCAAAGGACACGCCGCGAGATCCTCGCAGGCCTCCGTGGTGCAGGCGGGCAGCTCGGGGACGGCCGGCGTCTTCGGCGCCTCGCGCGGGGCGCTGGCCCCGCTGCCCCCGCACGAGGCGGCGAGCCCCGCGAGAGCCAAACCCATGACGCACCACGCACCCAACCGCCCGAACGCTCGTTTGCCGCCGCGCCGCATCGCCGCGAGGCTATCGCAGGGCCGGGCTCGAAGGGAAGGCTCGGCTCGTGTTTGTCGGCTTGTCGTCGGGCCGCGTTCGTTTTATGCGGAAGACCGTGGATCTGGAACTACAGGGCTCCGTCGTCTTCGTGACCGGCGCCTCCGGCGGCATCGGCAACGAGATATGCCGCGCGTTCCTCGAAGAGGGCGCCTCCGTCGTCGCCTTCTCGCGCCACGGCATGCCCGATGGAGACCCCGCGCGCGCCGTCTCGCTCATGGGCGACGTGCGTGATCCCGCCGCCATGGACCAGGCCATGCGCGACGCCGAGGCGAGGTTCGGCCGGGTCGACGTCTGCGTCGCGTGCGCCGGCATCTGGCCGCCCGACGCGACGCCGCTGCACGAGATGGATCCCGCCCGCGCCCGCGACGTGGTCGAGACGAACCTGCTCGGCGCCCTTTGGACCGCGCGCGCATTCCTCGCCTCCCTCGCGCGAAAAGGCCCCCGTGAAGGCGAACGCGGCGCGAGCCTCGTCTTCGTCGGCTCCACCGCCGGCCGTTTCGGCGAACGCGGGCACAGCGAGTATGCGGCCAGCAAGGCCGGGCTCCGGGGCCTCATGCTTTCGCTGAAGAACGAGATCGTATCGCTCGATCCGCGCGGCCGCGTGAACCTGGTCGAGCCGGGCTGGACCGTGACGCCGATGGTCGAGGCGTGCCTCGCGCAGCACGGCGCGCTCGAGACCACGCTGCGGACGATGCCGCTCCAAAAGCTCGCGACCCCGACGGACGTCGCGCGGGCGGTCCTGTTTCTTTCGTCTCCCGCGATGGCGGGGCACCTCTCGGGCGAGGCGCTCCTCGTCGCCGGCGGAATGGAGGGGCGCGTGCTCTGGTGAGCCCGGCGCGTGCCGATGCAAGACCTCGTCCAGACCTTCCACGACCGGTTCGGCATCCTCCCGCCGGAGGGCATGCTGCCCACGGGTCCGCTCCGTCCTTTCGACGGGACGGCGACGCTCGTCGGCTCCGAGGTCGCGCACGCGCACGGCGTCGCCCTCGCGCAGGACGAAATCGGCCCGTTTCTCCGGACGGCCCCCGAGGGATACTTGCTCGTCGGCTTCTGGGGGCACGGCGTGCAGAGCCACGCCTTTTATTACGTCCGCGTCGACGCGCAAAGCCGCGTCTATTTCCGCCTCCCGCACGGCGGCGTGTACATGGACAACGAGCGCGCGGCGCAGCGCATTCGCGTGTTTTTGACCCGGTATTTTGCGATCGAGCCCATCCTTCGCACCCGGACGACTTCGTTCGTCGCGGTCGACGCCATGGGCGAGGCGCGATACCGGCTCGTCGGCAAGGACGGAACGAAGGTCGAGCTTGATCGCAGCCTGCTCGTCGACGCCTCGTTCGAGGAGCGATTCGCGCCCGTCCTGCCTCCCCCCGCGCCACGTGACGTTTCGTGATACGTTGCTCCGTGCTTGCGAAGCGCGTCGCGTCGCGGTACCGCGTTACCGCATGGGAACGCGCCGCATCGTCCGCACGTACATGACCCGGAGCCCGCTGACCGTTCCGCGCACGACCACCATGGCGCGCGCGATGAAGCTGCTCGACGAGCACAACTTCCGGCACCTGCCGATCGTCGACGAGGCCGGCAAGCTCATCGGCCTTTTGTCGGAGCGCGAGCTCAAGATCGTGGAGAACATGCGCGTCGTCGACGCGGGCATGGCCTGCGTCGAGGACTTCATCCTGGGCCCGCCCTACAGCGTCTCGCCCGAGACCCCGCTCGCCGAGGTCACGCGCACCATGGCCGAGAAGAAATACGGCTCGGCCGTGGTCGTCGAGGGCGATACGGTCGTGGGCCTCTTCACGACGGTGGACGCGCTCCGGGCCCTGACCACGATGCTCGACGAGGTCGAGGGCGGCTAGTCCGCGCTCATTGCACCACGCCCGGCAAGGTGCCCGGGCCATACCGCGCGACGACGCCCTTGCGGCGCACGCCCGCGGCCTTCGGTGCATAAAAATCGCCCCCCACGGCCCAGAACGAGCCTTTCCCGTCCGACCAGGCCGCGTGCAGGTCGTCGTACGGCTCGATCACGAACTCGTCGATCCACGCCCCGTCCACGAGCCGCTGCTTTTGCCCGCCGTCGCCCACGAGGAGCGCCGAGCCCGAGGGGCCGCAGGCGACGCCGCTCACGAGGTTCGTCAGGGAAACGTTCACTTCGGAAAAACCGTCCCCGTCCGAGCGGAGCACGACGGCGCCGCCGACGGCGTACACCTCCTTTGCCCCGCACCCGGACACGGTGAGCAGCTTGCCCTGCGTGGGCGCAGGCTCGACGAGCGACCACGCCGCGCCTTTTTTGCGCCAGATCGTCCCTTTCTCGCCCACGGCATACAGATCCTCCGGCGTGTTGCCCCAGATCTTGTAGAGCGTGCGGCCGAGGGGCGCGCCGGGCAGCGGCTCGGGCTTCCAGGTCGCGCCATCCCAGCGGAGGATGATGTCGTTTGGCGCGCCAACCTCCCCGCCGGGCGTGCCGCCGACGGCGAAGGCCTCGGTCTTCGAGAAGGCCATGACGCCCCAAAGCGTCGCCTCCACGCCAGACGTGTGCTCCGTGAACGACACGCCGTCCCAGTGCGTGATGCGCCCTCGTTCTCCGACAAACCACACGTCGTCGGGGTCCGTGCCGTGCACCCACCAGTACGTCTCGGCGCCGCCCGGGGAGAGCCGCTTCCACGCGGCGCCGTCGAAATACACGACGAGCGTCTCGAATCCGTCATTGCCGAGCGGCCCGCCGACGGCGAACACGTGCGAGGGGCTCGCGCCCCAGATCGAGAGCACCGCGCCGTCGAGGTCCTGCGCATCCAGCACGGTTTGCCAGGCCGAGGGCCCTGGATCTCCGCCGCTCCCGCCCACCCCCCCACCGCCACCCGCGCCTCCGCTGCCCGCGTCACCGCCCTGGCCGCCTGCGCCGCTGCTTTGCTGGGCTCCGCTCGACGCCGCGCCGCCGCTGCCGGAGGCCTCGGAGGGGCCGCAGGCGGGCAGGACGAACAGCGTGGCGAGGGTCAGGGGCAGGGCGAGGGCGCGAGGCATGGGGAGCCATCGTGCCTCATCGAGGTTGCGAACGTAAAGAGCCGCGCCCGCGCATGGGAGATGCTCAAGGATCCGCGAAGACCTCGTCGACCGTCGTCGCGGAGAGCAGGCGCAGGATCCACGCGTCGAGCGTGGCGCGGCTCGCCCCGGTGATCCGCGCGTCGGCGTCCGCCGAAATCTCGCCGAAGCGAGCCCGGAGCAGGGTCCGCAGCGCCTCGCGGCGGCCTTCCTCGCGACCTTCTTCGCGACCTTCTTCGCGACCTTCTTCGCGTGCGTTCTCCTTCAGCTTTGCGAGCTCCGTGTTTCCTTTTCGTTCGAGCGCGCGCACCACCTCGTGCTCCGCGTTCTGCGCGTCGAGCAGCGCGCGCACCGCAATGGGCCGGACGAAGCACGGATCTTCGAGCATGCCGTCCAAGAGGAGCGGCACGAACGCGTGTTTCTCCGTCGACCACTCGCAGACCTCGCGGCGCTTGACGAAGATCGCGAACACCCGACGAACGCCGCGCTCCGCGAGATCCTCGGCCTTCTCGACCACGTCGCGCACGCTCTGCTCGTTCACGATCTCGAACGAGCTCTCCTCCAGGAAACGCCGCCCTGTGGCAGGATCCTGCCCTTCCCGCCGGATCGATAGGTCGGTCGCGAAGTTCGAGCCTTCGGACACGCGGGTGAGCAGCTCCGTCGAGGGCCGGTAGCCCGGTCGGACGTGCGGGAGGATCAAAAAATCCAGGCTCGTCTGCAGGTCCGCGTGAGGTTCGAGCGCCGGCTGCGCGACGACCTTGCGGCCGCGGATCATCTCGTCCCGCGTCGTCTCGGGCATGACGACGTGCTCGTCGACCGGCGGAAAACGCCCCGGGCGGGAGCCTGACGGAGGGAACGACAGCGCCGCGCCGCCGCCGCGAGACGGCGCGAGGAGGACCGTCGACCGATCCGGCTTGGGATCCATGCCCCTCAACTTAGCAGACGCGAACCCTCTTCGGGAGCCCCAAAACGCGCTTCTCACCCTCCGCGGGCAAACCCCTCGCGTCCGCCGAGGATCGGCTATAGTCCCCCGCCGTGGACGCGCGCCGAATGCCCCCGAACGAGGTGCCGCGAGCGCGTTTCTTCGCGTTCGTCCTGGCCCTTGCCGTGTTCGTCGGGTGCGGCGCGCCCGACGAGCCGCCGGGACGCTCTGTCGAGGGGCCGGAGCCGGCCGTGCCTGTGGCGTCGCTCGCTTCGGGCGGCGCGCTCCCGCTCCCGCCCGAGCCCTCGGCCGCGAGCGAGCCCGAGCCCGAGGGCCCCGCGCCGGCGGACCTCGAGCCGGGCCAGGGTCACGAGCTCGCCAGCATCGCGATGCGCAACTTCGTGTACATCGAGCCCGATTACCAGTCCACGCGGCTCGGATACCTGCGCGCCGGCGCCATCGTCCCGCGCGCCGCCGAGCCAGCCGGGTTCAAGCGGTGCAAGGGCGGCTTTTATCGGATCCACCCGCGTGGTTACGTCTGCGTGGGCACGGGCGCGACGCTCGACACGAAGCACCCGATCGCCCTCGCGGCCGTCCGCGGCCCGCGCCGGGGCGAACCTTTCCCGTACCATTACGTCGTTTCGCGCAGCCCCCCGCCGCACCTCTACGTCCACCTCCCCACGCCCGAGGAGCAACGCACCGTCGAGGGCCGCCCCCTCGGCGCCCGGGGCATGAATGCCTGGATCGTGCAGGAGATTGGCAGGACGATCGGCGACGCCGATCCGATCTCCGCGTTCCTCGAATCCGGTCGTGATTTGCCGAAGCCCGCGGGCGCCGAGGAGAAGGTCCGGTTCCATGCGCACCGCGGCCGCGCGAAGGCGCGCTCGGCCTTCGGGCTGATGGCCTCCTTCGATTGGACGGGCCGCCGCTTCGGCCTCACGACCGAGCTCGACCTCGTGCCGATCGATCGCACGCGGCCCGCGCACGTCTCCGAGCTGCGCGGCGTCGTCTTCAAGGCCCCGGGCGTGCCGGCATTCGTCATGCACCAGGGCCTCCGCGCGCTCCGGGCCGACGAAGAGGGCAAGCTCCGGCCTGCGGAGTACGTCCCTTTCCGGAGCGGCTGGGTGCTCACGGGGCGCGCGTCGAGCGGCGGCGCGCATCGCGCCGAGGGCAAACCGGGCGAGGCGCTCGCGGCCTACCTGGAGACCACCGAGGGCGTGTGGCTCGCGGCGAGCAGCCTGCGGATCGGCCGGCTCGGGCAGGATCTCTGGGGCCACGCGAAGCGCGGCAAGCGCTGGATCGACATCTCGATCGAGCTGCAGATGCTCGTCGCGTATGAGGGAAATACGCCGGTGTTCGCCACGCTCGTCTCCACGGGCAAGGGCGGGCTCTCGGACCCGGAGATCACGGGCGCCACGGTCCAGGGTACGTTTTTCGTGCAATCGAAGCACGTCACGGCGACGATGGACGGCGATCCGGCGAGCGAGGCCGCCTTCGAGCTCCACGACGTGCCTTACGTCCAGTACTTCCACCAGAATTACGCCATTCACGGCGCTTACTGGCACGACGAATTCGGCAAGGCGCGCAGCAATGGCTGCGTGAACGTCTCGCCCGCAGACGCGGCCTGGCTCTTCGAGTTCACCGATCCGCCCGTCCCGGCCGCGTGGCACGGCGCGATGACGCCCGCGGGCGGTACGCTCGTGTACGTCCATCCTTGAAGAGGCGCTCCCTGGAGAGCACGATTGGTACCCGCGCTTCCCACTTGATCCTTCTTCCCAGCATGGGTTAGATCTTCGAGATTTCGTGTCTCATTTTTCGCTGACGGAAAGGACGAAGGTCATGCGGGCTCTCCGGGCCGGATTCTCCCTATCACGTGCTGGGCTTTGTGGTTCCCTCCTCGTGCTCTTGTGCGCCGGTTGCGGGGCCGAGCCGACGGGCGGTCCGCTCGGCGGAGGCAGCGGTATCGACCTCGACCCGGTGCCCCCGGACGTCGACGATCCGCAGGATGTCCGGCCGTTCCCGCCCCTCCCGACGGGCCCCGAGGCGCGCCCCGACCCGCCGCCGCTGCCGTCGCAAGGCGCCACGTCGTTCCTCTCCGCCGACGAGCCTTGGCTCCAATGGGGCGAAGAAGAGGAAGAAGAGGAAGAGGAAGAAGAGGAGGAAGAGGAAGAACGCGAGCTCGAGGAGGGCGATATCTATCGTGTCCTCAGCGACGGCATGCTCCTCAACCTGAACCTCTATCGGGGCCTTCAGGTCATCGACATCGGCGACCTCTCGGACACCGAGATCGTCGGCCGTTTGCCCATTCAGGGCACGCCCGTCGAGATGTACGTCGACGGCGATCGCGCCGTCATCCTGCTGAACGAGTGGTCCGGCTACGAGGGGCACCCCGAGAAGCTCGTCGTGCAGAACCGAACGGGCGGGACGATTTTGCTCGTCGACGTCGCCGATCGGCACCACCCGAAGCTCCTCTCGCAGCGATACATCCCGGGCAGCATCCAGACGAGCCGTTATGCGAACGGCCAGTCCAAGGATTCGCTGTACGTCGCCGCCAGCGAATGGAAGTACAAGAAGGTCGACGACGAGTGGCAATACGTGCTCACGAGTACCGTGAAGAGCTTCGACGTCGCCCCCACGAAGCTCATCTCGAAATCGGAGATCACGCTCGGCGGCGACGTGACGGACGTGCACGCCGAGGGCGACGTCCTGCTCGTGGCCCGCGGCAACTCCGCGTGGTCGGACCAGAGCAGCAATGTCGCGGTCGTGGACATCTCGAACATCAACGGCTCGATGACCCTGCGCGACGAGATCACCGTCCCGGGCTTCGTGCGCTCACAGTTCCACATGGATATGCGCGGCGACGTGCTGCGCGTCTTCTCCGGCCCGCGGTGGGGCGTCGGCAAGCAGAGCCACCTCACGACGTTCGACGCGTCGAACCTCGACACGCTCGTCCCTATCGATCATGTCGCCTTCGGGACGGATCAGGCGATGTTCGGCGCGATCTTCCTCGACGATCGGGCGTTTGCCGTGACGTACATGCAGACGGATCCGTTCCACGCCTTCTCGGTCGGGGCGGACGGCAGCGTCGAGGAGAAGAGCGAGTTCATCGTCTCCGGGTGGAATGATTTCTTCCGGCCTGCGTTCTCCGCGTCGCGCCTCATCGGCATCGGGGTGAACGACGAGAATGGCTCGCGCAAGCTCGCGGTGAGCCTCTACGACATCACGAACCTCGAGAACCCGAACCCGCTCGTGACGCGGTCGGAGGTCGGCGGGCAGGGCGGCGGATGGAATTGGTCCGAGGCGAGCTGGGATCACCGCGCGTTCACGGTGTCGGACAATGCGGTGAACGTACTCTCTCCGAGCGGCGAGACGGAGACGGGCCTCGTCCTCCTGCCGTTTTATGGGTATCAGTACGGAGCGGGCGGGGCGTGGGAGGCGAAATCGGCGGTCCAGATCTTCACGTTCTCGAACCATACGGTGACGCGGCGCGGGGTCATGTTGCACTCGGATCCCGTGCGCCGCACCTTCCGCTTGCCGAACCAGAATGGTGCGAACCTGTCGGAGCGCGAGCTCCGCGTCTACGACCAGACGAACCCGGACAGCCCCGTCCTGCGGGATCAGCTCGAGCTCGCGCCGGAGTTCAGCGAGGTGTTCCCGGTCGGCAATTCCCACATCGCGAGGGTGAAGGAGCCGAACTGGTTTTACTGGTGGTGGGATCCGAACAGCCCCAAGGTCGTGGAGATCGTCCCCAAGGGCCAGGATGTCGAGCTCGCCACGCCCGTCGCGAGCTTCGGGGTGCCCCAGAATGCGTCGCTCTTCCCGGTGGGCGACAAACTCGTCGCGGTGACGTCGATCCCGAACAACTGGCCGAACTACCAGACCACGGCGCGTGTCTTCGATCTCTCCGACCCCACGAATCCCACGGAGGTCGGCTCGCTCGTCACGGACGACCTGCCCGGCGTGCAGACGTTGTACGAGGGCAACCAATACGCCTCGTCCGTCCGCGTGATCGGCGATTCGCTCGTCTTCACGAACGCCGAAGTCGTGTGGCACGAGCCGATCCACGTGAGCCAGTGCTGGGAGTACATCCTGACGAACGCCGATTGCTTCGGCGAAGAGGGCTGCACATACCTCGCGGGCCAGCGTGATTGTTACGAGATCAATGGCAACCCCGAGGTGTGCGTCGGCGGTTTCGCCACCTGCACGGACCACCCGGACGCCGAGCCGTCGTGCGTGCCGCTCCCGGAGGGCGCGACGCCGGAGCAGCTCTCCGGTTATTGCTACAGCACCGAACAATCCCCCACCACCTCGCGATACTCGTTCAAGGTGCTCGACCTCTCGGATCCCACGGATCCGAAGGTCAGCGGCGTCGTCCAGACGCCCGTCGACGAGGATGGGGTTCGTTTGCTCGACGACGGCAATTCGCTCTACGTCACGGTCAAGAAGTCCGTGGATGTGCCGCTCGATGCACGGCCCTACGCGCAATACTTCGTTCGTCGCCTCGACGTCACGAACCCCGCGTCGCCCGTCCTCGGCCCGGCGATCAACGTCCCGGGCGAGATCGTCGCCAAGCAGGGCGCGGTCCTCTTCACGCAGGACAAGCTGTGGGGCCAGCAGTTCGTGGATTCGGGTATCGCCAAGCTCGAGCTCTCGGGCGGCCTCGCGCATCTGCAGAACTACGAGCACCTGCCGTTCCGCCGGGTGAACTCCTTCGGCGTGGACGAGGGCGGCCTGCCCGTCGCCGTGCACGGGCTGCAATGGCAGCCGCACGCGTACTCTTACGCGAACATCTCCCCCTCGTTCTCCGTCTTCGCGCCGCGCCCGAACGGCGACGATTTCGTCGCGCTATCGACCACGCTCCTGCCGTCCTACCTCTGGCTGCAGCACGTCGAGCGCAACCGCGCGTTCCTCTCGACGTACGACGGGGTCCTGATGGTGAACCTCGACGCGCCGGAGACGCCGTTCGCCCAGGCCTTCTTCAAGACCTGGTATTATGGCGGCTCGGCCGCCCCGCGGATCCTCGACGATGAGGTCTACCTCCCCGCGGGGCCGTCCGGCATTCAGCAGCTCGGGATCAACGCGTCGAACCTGCTGCAAACGCCCTGATTCAGGGTACCTCGAAGGCGCCGATGCCCGTCGGCGCCTTCACGCGCACCCCCGCCCAGGCACACACGGACGCGGCGCGGCTCAGGGCGCCGCCATCTCCAGCGTGGGCTTGGGCTTCTGGCCCGGCTTGGTCTTGCGCACGATCTCGAGGAGGTCGTGCTTCTGCTTGCCGTATTCCAGCGTGATGACCTTCTCGGTCGCCTTCTGCGCGCTCGTGCCGAAGTCCTCGAACACGATCACCTGCACCTTCGTCCGCGTCGAGGCGCGGTTCCGGTCCGACGCGAAATAATGGGCCTGGATCTTGTACCTGCCGTCCGTCGCGTTTTTCAGGACGTACATCTCCGGGCCGTAGCCCTGCGTGACGTCGAGGGTGAGCATGCCGCCGATCTGCGTCTGGCGATTGCCGAAGTAGCAGACGTCGCCGTTCGGCTCGGTCACGTGCAGGTCGATGTCGGTCGCGTCCGTGTTCCAGGTGATCATCACGACCAGATCGGCGCTCTGGAGCTGGGTCTCGCGGGCCACCTGGGGCAAGCGGCCTTTGACATACTCGGGGACGCTCGTTTTGAGGTCGCCGCGGGCCGCGCGCTGGAGCAGGTCGAAGTATTCGAGCGCGAGGATCTTGCGGAACTCGCCGAACCGCGCTTCCCATTGCCCGGCGAGGCCGACCTCGAAATACGCCATCGCGAGGTCCGTGCGGCCGAGCCGCGCGAGGGTCTGCGCCATGGCGCGGTAGGTCTGCGGCTCGTAGGGGCGCGCCACGGCGACGCGGCGGAAGAGGTGGAAGGCGTCTGCAGGCAGGCCGAAGCTCATCGCCGTGACGCCGATGTCGCGCGCGAGCACGGCGTCGCCGGGGTTCTCCTCGACGAGCGAGCTCAGCGCTTTGAGGGCGTCCGCGGGCCCGAGCGAGGCGCGCCGACGCTCGGCCTCGGTCGTCATGCGATCGTAATCGAGCTTGTGCGCGGCGAGGTCGGCGAGCACGGGGGCCGGGATCGATTTCTTGTCGCGCGATTTCACGGCGAGCGGGGCTGCGTCGACGCGGAAGCTCTCCTCGGGCATCTGGTTCAGCGCCTGGCGGAAGGAGGGCGGCACGGTGAGGCTCACGCCGGGCGTCGAGGGCAAACCATCGATCCAGCGCAGGAACGTGGCTTTGGGATTGCCGAGCGCGGAGGCCGAGAGGGCCAGCGTGTCGTCGACGATCCGCGACGCCGCTGCGGATTGGATGGACCGCGCGAAGTCCTCGGGCACGATGCCGAAGCGCTGGTAATCGGCCTCGGACTCCAGCATGAGCAGCGACGAAGTTTTGCCGGGGACGCGGAAGTGGATCGAATACGCCTTCGCCATGGTCTCGGTGGCGGGCGCGAGCTCTTCGATTTGCGCGACCGCGATCTGGCCATACCCACGGATGGCGAGCGGGGAGGGGATCGCCTGGCCGAGGGGCGCCTTCACGACCTGCGTGCCGCTGCCGGATTCGAGCGTGAGCTCGACGGCCGCGTCCTTCTCGGGCGCGCCGCGGCCGGCGACGCGCAGGGTTTGTCCGGGGAAGACGAAGCGGGGACGGCCGGCGAAGAGCACATCGCTGCCGCCGGCGACGCGCGCCGAGACCAGACGGAAGGGGCGGCTCTTGTGCGCGGTCGAGGCCTTCTGGACCTCGGCGTCGCCGGTGACGGAGAAGAGCGCGCCGCCGGTCTCGCGCGTCAGCAGCGTGAGCGCGTCGACGTCCGTACCCGCGAGGCCCGTTTGGTACGCGTAAATCGCGCGGACCGGGGTTTTCTGCAGGCGCCGCGTGATCATCTGCGCGTCGGGCTCGCCCCAGGTCGCGGCGCCGTCGCTGAGGAGGAAGACGTCGAACTGCGGGGCGCCCGGCGCCGTCGCGGCCCGGCCGAGCGCGGCGCCGAGATCGGTCGCGCCTTCGAGCGCGAGGCCCTGGGCGAACGTCTGGAGCTCGCGGCGCGAGGCGGCGTCGTTCGCGACGAAGCGCGGCTTCCAGAGGGTCTGCTCGATGTTGAAGAAGAGGACGTTGTAATGCTTGATCGCGTCCTCGTTGTTCGCGAGGATCGCGTCGAGCAACTTCAGCCATACGTTGAAGCGGTCGGGGTTCGACGAGAGCGAGGTGTCGACGAGGAAAAGCGCGTTCTCCTCGCCCTTCGCCGCCGCCGCCGCGGGGAATTGCGGCGCGATGTCGGCCGCGAAATACGGCCCCGTCGCTGCGTCCGTGGCGACGACGTGCGCGGCGCCCGGCTTTTTGATGCGGAGCGTGACCGTTTTTCCGGACGGATCGTCGAAGCGATAGAACCGTTTGTCCGGGCCCGAGAAGGCCGGCACGGCCGGCGTGACGTCGACGGACGCGCCCTGCGGGGCTGCGACGGCGAAATCGATCGCCTTGCTGCCGACGTTCTCCGGCAGATCGAAGCTGTATTCGAGGTCCTCGCCGATCCGCGTGAGCGGCACGTCGTAGCCGAGGACGATGCGGTGGGATTTGCCCCCGACGAGGGGGAAGACGCGCGTGTTGAAGACGTTCGGGCCGGCCCATTCGAGCAGCGCCGGATCCACGTTGCGGCGCACGGTCTGCGTGTAGGCGAGCGCGGCCTTCTCCTTCGGCACCATGCGCGCCTCTTTCACGCCTTGCCATGCGGACTCGCGCGCGCGGCGGATCTCGGCCGGCTCGCCGCCCATGCCTCGAGCACGGTCGGCCGGGAAAAACGCCGGCACGGCGTCGCCTGCGATGGCCATCGCGTCCTGCCCGAACGCGAAATAATACGGCGACGCGCCCACGGGCAGGCGGAGCTTGAGCGTGCCTTCGTAGGTCTCCGGGCGGTTGTTCTTGACGACGATGTCGAGCACGACGCGGGCCATGAAGCCGTCGATCGCGACCTTGGCCTGCACGCTGCGCACCGGCAGCGCCTCGCGATCGCCGATCTCGACGCGCACTGCGTGCGCTCCGCTCTGCGCGCGTTTCCACGTCGTCGCCTCGTCCGAGCCCGCGACGCTCTTGGGCTTCGCCGCGGCCGCGCCTTTTTCGCTCGACTTCTGCTCGACCGCGAAGCGCGGCGCAGCGCCGCCGCCCGGCGCTTGCTGCGGCGCCGAAGTGGGCATGGGCGCCGCGGCGCTGGGCTCCATGGGGGCCGCCGGGGCCATCGACGGAGGCGGAGGCGGCGCTTCGGCTTCTGCTTGGTCGGCGTCGTAGGGGGCCTCCGGCGCCGCCGCCGAATCCATGGATTCGAGGGAGGGGGTGGCCTCCCCAGCGGCCGCGGGGGCTCCCGCCATCGAGGCCGGGGGCGAGCCGCCGCCGCAGCCGCCCGCGGTCGAGGCGAGGGTGGCGAAGAGCGCGAGGAGGACGAGGAAAGCACGCGCGCGCGAGGTCATGGCCCGAGCATAACGGAGGTCGATGTCGGGACTTACAGGAAGATCGACGGATCGCGCCGCGCGTGGCGTATCCTCGCGTTAGGACTTTGGTTTGGGGTTTTGGAGGAGACATGAAGCTCGGCAGCGTGGCGACCGAGACCCTCGACATCGTGGCGCGGGACAAATACGAGAGCGCCGGGGGCCTGCACGTCCGGATCGGCGCCCTCGTCGAAGCCGCCGCAGCGGGGACCGTGCTCTACGCGCCGGGTGATCTCGCAGGTGCCGAGCCTCGCGAGCGGCGTCCTGGAGCGATCCGCGTCGAGGTGACGGACGAGACGACCGCGGCCGCGGGGCAGAGGCTTTGCCGCGAGGGAGAGGCGCGCGTCGCCGCGTTGAATTTCGCATCGGCGAAAAATCCGGGCGGCGGATTCTTGGGGGGCGCCAAGGCCCAGGAAGAGGACCTCGCCCGATGCTCGGCGCTTTATACCTGCCTGCTCCGGCAGCCGAAGTATTACGAGGCAAACCGCGCGACGGCGTCGATGATCTACACCGATCACCTCATCTACTCGCCCGACGTGCCGTTTTTCCGGGACGACCGGCTCGTGCTCCTCGACGAACCCTTCACGTTGTCGATCGTGACGGCGCCGGCCCCGAACGCGGGCGAGGCGCTCCGCCGCGACAAGAAGGCGGGCCCTGCGATTCGTGAAGCCCTCGAGCGGCGTGCGGCATATGTCCTCGCCGCCATGGCCCTCCACGGGCACCGCACCCTCGTGCTTGGCGCGTGGGGCTGCGGCGTGTTCCGCAACGACCCGCGCGAGGTCGCGGACGTCCTTGCGAACGGGATCGCGCACCCGCGCTTCGAGGGCGCCTTCGATCGTGTGGTTTTCGGCATCTACGATCGCAGCGCGGGCCGGCAGACGTTGCGCGCGTTCGAGGAGCGGATGGCGAACCTGTGATCGGCCTCTTGTGCCGCGACGCGCTTCCCGGCACGATCGGCCGACGCCTATGGCTTCGATCTTCCGCCCTCGTCGCTCTGCTGGATCCGCGCTCGTCGCTGCGGCGCTCGGGCTCGCCTCGTTCGCCCTGCCCGCGCCGGCGGACGCCCAGGTGTTCCCCGCGGCTGCTGCGTGGAAGCCGCTCGTCCGGGGTGGCGTGCGGCTCGCGGATCCACCGGGGGATGCGGGGTCTGCGCCCGACGTCGTCAGCGACCCCATGACGGGCGGCGCGGCGGCCTACTTCGCGGGCGACGCCAATTTCCTCTACCTCCGGCTGCGGATCAACGACGCGGTGCTCCAGGCGCCGCCCTCGGATTTCAAGGCGTATGGCTGGGTTTGTCTCATCGATACCGACGGCAACCTCGCGAGCCACGAGCTCTCCATCGGGGTCCTCGGGAGCACGGACGTCGTCGAGCTCCGGCGAAACACGAGTCCGCAGAACGATGGATCACCCGCGGACATCTCGGAGCTTCTCGTGAAGAGTTACCCGGCGTCGACGCACGCGCGCGCTGTCGCGGCTCCCACGATGGTGAGCGGAGACTCCGACGTTTTCATCGACTGGGCCGTCGTGCGCGTGGATCTCAACATCGCCAACCTGGCGCCGTTCCGGCTCGTGTGTGGCTCGTCGAGCGACGCGCAGAGCCTCACGGGCGACCTGATCTCGGACAAGGGCGCCCTCACGCTCGCCGAGCTCGTGGCCGATCCGATTGCCTTTTATGGCGCGACATGCCTTTACGACTGCTCCGATTTCGGAGCGCCCTGCGACGTCGGCGTCGGAGCCTGCCTCGCCACGGGCTCGATCCAGTGCGACGGGCTCACGAGGTCCTGCGACGCGTTCCCCGGCGAACCCGGCATCGAGACGTGCAACGGGATCGACGACGATTGCGACGGCGAAACCGACGAGGATTTTCTTCTCGGCGAGCCGTGCGACGTGGGCATCGGCGCCTGCGCGGCGTCGGGCGTCATGGTCTGCACCAGCGACGAGCTTTCGAGCGAGTGCAACGTCACCCCCGGGACCCCCGGGACAGAGATGTGCAACGGGATCGACGACGATTGCGATGAGCTGACCGACGAGGATTTTGATGTCGGCGAGGCCTGCACGTCCGGGCTCGGCGTATGCGAGGCGACGGGCGTGAAGGTGTGCTCGGGGGCCACGACGACGCAATGCGACGCTCAGCCCGGCATACCCGAGGCCGAGGCGTGCAATGGCATCGACGACGACTGCGACGGCGTCGTGGACAATGGGCTCGGGCTCGGCGATCCGTGCACGGTGGGCGTGGGCGCGTGCCTCGCGCAGGGCGTCGTCGTCTGCGACGCGTCTTTCGGCACGACGTGCAACGCGATGCCGGGTTTGCCCTCGAACGAGACGTGCAACGGCGTGGACGACGACTGCAACGGCGTGACGGACGAGGGCTGCGCGGACACGGACGGCGATGGGCTGACCGACGCGGAGGAGGCCCTGCTCGGCACGGATCCGAATGACGCCGACACGGACGACGACGGCGTGCCGGACGGCGCCGAGCCGTCGATGGCCGAGGACACGGACGGCGACGGGCTCATCAACGCGCTCGATCCGGACAGCGACGGCGACGGCCTCTTCGACGGCACCGAGATGGGTTACGGTTGCGACGAACCCGCGACGAACCCCGCCGCGATGACCTGCGTGCCCGACGGTGATCTCGGGGCCACGACGACGGATCCGACGAAGGCCGACACCGACGGCGGCGGCAAACTGGATGGGCTCGAAGACGCGGATCACGACGGCGTCCTCGATCCGGGCGAGACGAACCCGAACGATCCTTCCGACGACGCGTACGCCTGTTTCAAGGACGTCGATTGCGGCAATCCCGTGAGCGGCTCCGTTTGCGAGGCGGGCGTTTGTGTGCCCGGCTGCCGTGGGGAGGGGGGCAATGGTTGTCCTTATGGCGAGGTGTGCTCGTCCTCGGACGCGTCGCGCGGCGTTTGCGCGCCCGCGCCGAACGAGTGCGCGAAGGACGCCGATTGCGGCGCGGCAGACAGCGGGCGCGTCTGCGACATCCCCGCGCGCCTCTGCCAGGCGGGTTGCCGCGGCGCGGCGGGCAACGGTTGTCCCGCGGGATCGTTCTGCACCTCGGAGACCTCGACGCCCGGCGTCTGCGCCCCTCTGCCCGTCGTGGACTTCGAGGGCAACGGCGTGTTCTGCGAGGCCGCGGGCGCGGGCAGGGGACGAAGGACCGGGGGCGTGCCTTTCGCGCTCGTCCTCGGGCTCTCCACGTTCGTCGTGAGGCGCCTCTCCCGGGAAAAACGGCGCTCCCGCGGAGAGATCGAGGGGTGACCCCGGCCCCGGCCTTTGATAGCCTCGGCCGAACGGTCTTCGCATGCTCTTCACCCTTCGCGCCACGGGCCCCCACGCGTCGGGGCTCGGGTACTTGCTGCACAAGCACCCCGACAAACTCCAGACGTTCCCCCTCGCGTTCGGGCGCGCGCACGTCTTTTATCCCGAGGCCTCGGCCGAGGCGGTGACGGCCGCGCTGCTCGTCGACCTCGACCCGGTCGCCCTCGTGCGCGGCCGGCCCGGTTCGTCCGAGGGTGGGCTCGTGGATCAGTACGTGAACGACCGGCCTTACGCGGCGTCGTCGTTCCTCAGCGTGGCGATCGCGCAGGTGCTCGGCTCGGCGCTCGCGGGGCGCTGCAAGGATCGGCCGGAGCTCGTGCAGACGTCGATCGCGCTCGAAGCGACGCTCTCGGCCGTCCCGTGCCGCGGCGGCGCGACGCTGCTCCGCGCCCTGTTCGAGCCGCTCGGGTACGAGGTCACCGCGTCGCGTTTGCCGCTCGACGAGCGTTTTCCCGCGTGGGGCGAGGGCGCGCACCACGACGTCCGCCTGCGCAAGGCGTGCCCGCTCTCGGAGCTGCTCTCGCACGTGTACGTGCTCGTCCCCGTGCTCGACGACGACAAGCATTACTGGGTCGGCGAGGACGAGGTGGAGAAGCTCGTCTACCACGGCGAGGGGTGGCTCGCGACGCACCCCGAAAAGGAGCTCATCGCGCGGCGGTACCTGAAGCACCGCGCCCGGCTCGCGCGCGCGGCGCTCGATCGGCTCGTCTCGGGCGAGGCCAAGGATTCCGACGCGGAGGCCGAGGCGCACGCCGAGGAGGAGGCCGCGATCGAGGCGCCCGTGCGCCTCGACGAGGCGCGGATCGAGGCCGTGGCGCGGGCGCTTTCGGAC
The DNA here is from genome assembly GCF_029946465.1 of Polyangium sorediatum. NCBI lineage: Bacteria > Pseudomonadati > Myxococcota > Polyangiales > Polyangiaceae > Polyangium > Polyangium sorediatum. Next base: position 43,713 of record NZ_JARZHI010000030.1, on the reverse strand, counting down.
GAGGGCGCGAAGACGGTGGTCGATCTCGGCTGCGGGGAGGGCAAGCTCCTCGCGAAGCTCGTGCGGAACCGTGCGATCACGCAGCTCGTGGGGGTCGATGTCTCGCAACGCGCGCTCGATGTGGCCTCGGAGCGGCTGAAGCTCGATCGGCACGGCGGCCGGAAATCCGAGCGGATCGAGCTGCTGCACGGCTCCTTGCTCTACCGCGACGCGCGCCTTTCGGGCTTCGACGCGGCGACGCTCGTGGAGGTCATCGAGCACCTGGAACTCTCGCGCCTCGGCGCGCTCGAACGTTCGGTCTTTGCGCACGCCCGTCCCCGCGTCGTCGTCGTGACCACGCCGAACGCCGAATACAACGTCGTGTTCACCTCGCTGCCCGCGGGCCACATGCGCCACAAGGATCACCGCTTCGAGTGGACGCGCGCTGAATTCGAGGCGTGGGCGCGCGGCGTCGCGGAGCGAAATGCATATACGGTTCGGTTTGCCCCCATCGGGCCGGCTGACGATACCCTCGGTTCTCCCACGCAAATGGCGGTGTTCTCCCGATGAGCACGGAAGCCCCGGGCGCGGAGGCGGCTGCCGCGAAAGGCCTCACGATTCCTCTGCCGACGCCGAGCCTCGTCCTGCTCGTCGGCGCGTCGGGCTCGGGGAAGAGCACGTTCGCGCGGAAGCATTTCGCGCCGACCGAGGTCGTCTCGTCCGACATGTTCCGCGCGATGGTGTCGGACGACGAGAACGATCAGAGCGCGTCGGCTTCGGCGTTCGAGGTGCTGCACCTGGTCGTGGACAAACGCCTGGAGGCCGGCAAGCTCGTGGTCGTCGACGCGACGAACGTGCGGCCCGAGTTCCGCAAGCCGCTCGTGGCGATCGCGCGCAAGCACCACGTCTTCGCGACCGCGATCGCGCTCGACGTGGGCGAGCGGGTCTGCGCCGAGCGGAACGAGGTCCGCACGGATCGCAACGTGGCGGCCCACGTGGTGCGGCGCCAATCGCAGGATCTGCGGGCGTCGTTGCGGGGGATCGAGCGCGAGGGCATCCGCGTGGTGCACGTGCTGCGCAAGCCCGAGGAGATTGAGGGCGTCCGCATCGAGCGCACGCGCCTCTGGACCGATCGCCGCGACGAGCACGGGCCGTTCGACATCATCGGTGACGTGCACGGTTGCTGCGACGAGCTCGAAGCGCTGCTGGAGGATCTCGGCTACACGGTCGAATGGGATCCGGCCGCGGGCCCGCACGGCGTGCGCGTGACGCCGCCGCCGGGGCGGCGCCTCGTGTTCCTCGGGGATCTCGTCGATCGAGGTCCGCGGATCGTGGACGTCCTGCGGCTCGTCATGACGGCCGTGCAGAGCGGGGCCGCGCTCTGCGTGCCGGGCAACCACGAGGTGAAGCTGCTTAAGGTGCTTCGCGGCCGGCAGGTCACGATCATGCACGGCCTCGCCGAGACGCTCGCCGAGCTCGCCTCGACGACGGAGGCATTTCAGGCGGAGCTCGCGCAGTTCATCGACGATCTCGTCAGCCATTACGTGCTCGATGACGGCCGGCTCTGCGTCGCGCACGCCGGCATGAAGGCGTCGATGCAGGGGCGATCCTCGGGCGGGGTGCGCGAGTTCGGGCTGTACGGCGACACGACGGGCGAGACGGACGCGTATGGTTTGCCCGTGCGGCACAACTGGGCGTCCGAGTATCGCGGCCGCGCGACGGTCGTGTATGGCCACACGCCGGTCCCGACGGCGGATTGGCTCAACAATACCATTTGTGTCGATACGGGCTGCGTTTTCGGCGGCGCGCTCACGGCGCTCCGGTACCCAGAGCGCGAGATCGTCAGCGTGCCGGCGGCGCGTCAATATTGCGAGCCGAAGAAGCCGCTGATCCCCGTGGCGCCCGAGGAGGGGCGCACGGCGCAGCAGGCGTACGACGATACGCTCGATATCGACGACGTGATCGGCAAGCGGCCCGTGAGCACGCGCCTCGCGCGGTGGGTCACGGTGCGCGAGGAGAACGCGGCGGCGGCGCTGGAGGCGATGAGCCGGTTCGCGGTCGATCCGCGCTGGCTCGTCTACCTGCCGCCGACGATGTCCCCGACCGAGACGAGCGAGCTGCCGGGCACGCTGGAGCACCCGGCCGAGGCCTTCGCGTATTTCCGGCGGAACGAGGTCCCGCGCGTCATCTGCGAAGAAAAACACATGGGCTCGCGGGCCGTGATCGTCGTTTGTCAGGACGAAGCGACGGCGAAGAAGCGGTTTGGCACGACGGACGGTCGCGCGGGCATCGTGTACACGCGCACGGGCCGGCCGTTTTTCGACGATCCAGCGCTCGAAGAGGCCCTCCTTTCGCGGGTGCGGCGCGCGGCCGAGGCGAGCGGGCTCTTCGACGAGCTCGGCGGATGGTTCGTGCTCGACGCCGAGATCATGCCGTGGTCGGCGAAGGCGCAGGCGCTCGTCCGGGTGCAATACGCGCCCGTGGGCAGCGCCAGCCGGTCGGCGCTCGGGGCCGGCATCGAGGCGCTCGTGCAGGCGAACGAGCGCGGGATCGAGGCGGGCGAGCTGCTCGCGCGCATGCGCGATCGGGCGCGGGCCGCGTCGCGTTACGTCGACGCGTATCGGCGTTACTGCTGGCCGGTCGCGGGTATCGAGGATTATCGCGTCGCGCCGTTTCACTTGCTCGCGGCCGAGGGGCGCGTGTTCGTCGATCGAGACCATCCTTTCCACCTGGCCATGGCCGCGCGGCTCGCCGAGGCGGACGGGCAGGTGCTCGTGGCGACGCGGCACGTGGAAGTCACGCTCGGGGACGAGGCGAGCGAGCGGGCGGGCGCGGCGTGGTGGGAGGAGCTCACCGCGGCCGGCGGCGAGGGGATGGTCGTGAAGCCCATTTCCTTCCTCGCGCGGGGCAAACGCGGGCTCGTGCAGCCGGCCGTGAAATGCCGCGGCCGCGAGTATCTCCGGATCATTTACGGGCCGGAGTACGATTTGCCCGAGAACCTCGCGCGGCTCCGCAATCGTGGCCTCGGCGCGAAACGTTCGCTCGCTCTCCGGGAGCTCGCGCTCGGCGTCGAGGCGCTCGAGCGTTTTGTCCGGGGCGAGCCCTTACGTCGTGTACACGAATGCGTCTTTGCGATCCTGGCGCTGGAGAGCGAGCCGGTGGATCCGCGACTTTGATGCCATATCGAGACGGGATGCTCCACGTTTGCTAGTCTCTTCGCGCGGCCGCAAGCGCGCCGGATGGAGGATGCGGATGAACGAGAACGAGTCGAACGAAGGGGGCGGGGCACTTCTGTCGCCCGAGCTCGCGGAGGATGCGATGCTCTCGGCCGTGGCCATGGGCGAGGCGACGCTCGCGCGTGGGGCGAAGAGCGGGAGCGTGATCGTGCTCCAGAAGGCGCTCGTCGAGCTCGGCGCGTCTCTCACTCCGGATGGCTCGTTCGGACCGAAGACACACGCTGCGATCGCCGCCGAGCAAGCCGCGGCGGGGATGCCGGAGACAGGCGTGCTCGATGCGGCGACGCTCGGGGTCGTCGATCGGCGCCTCGCGGCCCGGCGCAAGGGTCGGCTGCACGACGCCATGGCCGCGGCGGTCGGGGGCGCGCCTCCGAAGCCCGCGGGCGCGGCGCAGGTGGCGGCGGGCGGGCCTTCGCGGCAGGATCAGGGCTATTTCGACGACGCGGCCGCGCTCCGGGGGCCGGGCGCGGGGGCGGTGGCGGATCCGGATTCACCGCCGCCAGGTCAGGATCGCACCGGCACGAAGGCGAAGGGGCCGCTGCCTGCGGATCGGGCCGGGCAGTTCGACGCCGTTCGCCGGTCGATCGGCGACGACGCGCCGGCGAACGCGGCGCTCGAGCGGCTGCTCGCGGCGGGGCGCCTGCACGAAGGGTCGCTCTTGCCGAACCTCGCCACGTTCGCGCAGACGCCGCGCAACCCGGCGCTTTTGCTGGAGGCGGGGATCGAGCCGGAGCTCTTGCTCGGGCAGGTGGTCCGTCACGTGGACAACCCCCTCCGGGTGCAGCAGGGGCGCGGGCACGGGACGTGTGGCGCCGGCGTGATGGAGTATGTGGTGCTCCGGGGGGATCCGGCCGAGTTCGTGCGGCTCGTCGACGGCATCACCCGCGAGGCGCGCGCGGTCACGCTTCGATCCGGCAAGAAGCTCGAGATGCCGCGCAGCGCGATCGCGCGGGACGACTCGGGGCGCGTGGACCTCGACCGGCTCTTCCAGTCGGCGATCATGAACCACGCCTCGGCGATGAGCTGGCTCTTCGATTACGACAACCCCGAGGACAACGACACGTTCTGGGCGGCCGTACGAGGCAACAGCCAGATGGCCGTGTATGGCTTCACCAGTTTGTATCAAGCCATCCAGGGTGGGACCTATACGAGCGTGTCCAAGCTCTCGCGTCCCAAGGACGAGATCGCGGGGCTCGTGGCGACGTCGGCGGCGCGCGGCGAGCGGGTGCCGGTGATCCTGGAGTTCAAGACGTACCACTGGCTCTCGGTCGAGTGGCTCGAAGCGGGCAAGGACGGCAAACCCGCGTCCATCGTCCTTCGAAACCCGTGGGGCAAAGACGAGGGCGGTGACAAACCGCCCCGCGTGGCGATGCCTGAAGGCGGAGGCCGTGTCCGGATGAAGTACGCCGACTTCCTCGAAAACGTATTCGGTGCCACGGTCCGCGGCTGACCGGCGCAGGTCTCGACGCCCCCGTCGACCTCTCATCAAGGGGTACGGCTCACCCGCGTCGCAGCTTCATACCACTTTGGTAGTAGCTGTCTGGTGATCCGTATTGCCGTATCCCCCAGCCCGGTCGGAGCGTTGCTCCTCGCTCACCCCACAAGGGATTACGGACCGTGCATCCTTCGGCTTCATACCACTTTGGTAGTAGCCGTCTGGTAATCCGTATTGCCGTGTCCTCGGCTACGGTCGGAGCGTTGCTCCTCGCTCACCCCACAAGGGATTACGGACGGTGCATCCTTCGGCTTCATACCACTTTGGTAGTAGCCGTCTGGTGATCCGTATTGCCGTATCCGCGGCCACGCTCAGCGCGTCGTCCCTCGCTCGGCCCACAAGGGATTACGGCTCGTACGCCCTTCGTCTTCGTACTACTTTCGTCGTAGTGATTGAGTAATCCAACTTGCTATATCAGCAAGACGGACGCCGGCTTGCTCGATATTTGTCCCATTTTGACGGCCCGGCTACAAATGGTCCTCATGAAGGATTGGAATACCTGGACCATGGAAGCCGATCGGGGGCTCGAGCTCCGGACGCACAAGATTCGCGTCGAGGTGAGCCGAGGGCCCATGGCAGGGATCGTCACCGAAGTCATGGGGCCGGAGGTGCGGGTCGGGAGCGGGAAAGATTGTGAGCTCGTTCTCGAAGATCCGACCGTGAGCAGGCATCACCTGCTCCTTCGTATCGAGGGAGACCTCCTGCGCGTGCTCGACACGAGCAGCCGCAATGGCACGACCGTCGACGGCGTTCGGATCCGCGACGCCTACGCCCGGCCCGACTCGACGATCGGGCTCGGCGCCTCGGCCCTGCGGCTGCAAATGCTCCGCGACGTCGTGACGTTGCCGCTCTCGTCCAGCACGCACTTCGGGCGCCTCGTCGGCGCGAGCGTGCCGATGCGGCGGCTCTTCGCGTTGCTCGAGAAGATCGCGGGGACCCACGCGACGGTGCTGGTCGAAGGAGAGACCGGGACGGGCAAGGAGCTCGTGGCCGCGGCGATTCACGCCAAGAGCAAGCGGGCGAGTGGTCCGTTCATGGTCTTCGATTGTTCGTCGGTCGGCGCAGGCGTGCTGGAGAGCGAGCTCTTCGGGCACCGCCGCGGAGGGTTCACGGGCGCGACCGAGCACCGCGTGGGGAGGTTCGAGGCCGCGCACGGCGGGACGCTTTTCCTCGACGAGATCGGAGAGCTGCCCCTGGAGCTGCAGCCGAAGCTGCTCCGAGCCCTGGAGACGCGCACGATCACGCGGATCGGCGAGAACGAGCCGCGGCGTGCCGACGTGCGGATCGTGGCCGCGACGAACCGATCGCTGGCGGCCGAGGTCGAGCGGGGCAGGTTCCGCGAGGATCTCTATTACCGGCTCGCCGTCGTGCCGGTGCGGATGCCGCCGCTGCGGGAGCGGCTCGACGACATCCCCCTGCTCGTGCGCCATTTCGAGAAGGAATGGCAGGGGCGAAAGGACGCGCCGGCGCTGCTCCCGAACGAGGTGCTCGAGCGCATGAAGGCGCACCCGCGTCCCTGGCCGGGGAACGTGCGGGAGCTCCGAAACAAGGTGGAGATGATGCTCTCGCTCGGGCTCGCCGAGCCGCCTTGGGCCGCAGAGGAGCCGGAGACCGCGGGGCCGATGTCGGTGCCGTCGGTGCTGCCGGTGAACCTCGAGCTGCCTTTGCACGTGGGGCTGGCGCACGTGGAAACGGCCTACAAACGAGCCTATGTGGAGCGCGCGCTGCGAGAGACGGGATTCAACGTATCGCAGGCTGCAAAGATCGCGGGCGTGGGGCGGGCGTTCGTGCAGCGGGTGATGCGAAAGCACGGGATCCGATCGAGCGAGGAGGGAGGCGGGGCCGAGGGCGGCGGGGGCGGGGCCTCGCCTGCGCCCACGCTCGCGCCGCCGCCGGTCCCCGCGCCTTTGCCTGCGCCTGCATCTGCGTCGGCGGCGGGGCACGGGCTCTACCAATGGTATCGAAAACATCCGCTGGCATCGTCGGAAGCGCGTGGCTGGACCGAGGGGTTCGGCCCGCAAAACGGGCACGGACCGAAGCGCCGGGACGAAGGCGGGCGTTGAACGGCGGTCCGTTCGGGTTCATCATGACCGCATGAGGGGGCGTTCCAGTCTCACCGAGCATGAGCAGGGCCTCATGCTGGATCTCGTCGCCGAGCTCGGCGGATCGCTCGATTTGCACGAGGTGCTCGGCCACGCGTACGGCCTGCTCTCGCAGCTCGTGCCCGCGGATCACGGGGCGCTCTGCGTGAGCCGGCCCGAGGGGCACGCCGTCTACGACTGGGCGGTCGCCGAGATGCCCGAGAGGTTTTTCCAGGGATACGCGGAGATGGTCCCGCACGACTTCGTCCGGATCGCCGTGGCCGAGCAGCCGAACGAGGTGCTGCGCGACACCGAGATGCTCTCGCGCGCGTCGATGGAGCGCAGCTTCCTCTACAACCACTGCCGCGACATCGGCATGCAGCTCGAGCACGTGATGGCCGTCATGCTCCGCGACGATCCTTCCTGGCATGGGGGGCTCATCCTTTACCGGGACAAGCGGATCGCATTCTCCGATCACGAGCGCGCGATCCTGCAGAAGCTCTCCCGGCATTTCACGAACGCCGTGAAAAACTGCCGCCTCTTCGGGTCGATGGCCCAGCGCGCGTCGCTGCTCGACGGGGTGCTCGCCGGCATCGGGCACGAGGCCATCGTGTTCAACGCGTCGGGGGCGGAGGTCGCGCGGACGTCGAGCGCGGAGAAGATGCTGCGGGCCTGGTTCAAGCCGACCGAGCTCGACCCGGGCGGGCTCCCCACGCAGCTCGCCGACCGCGTCACGTGGATGGTGAAGGATCCGTACACGCCGCGCGAGCCTTACTGGCGGGGCGGCGCGCTCGCCGACCTGAAGGTCTCCATCCAGAGGCTCCCGGGCGGCGTGGGCGCCTCCTTCGTGATGCTGCTCGAGGAGGTCCCGCAGCTCGTGCCCATCCCCCTGCCGTGGCTGCGGATCCTGAGCAGCGCGGAGATCAAGGTGGCGGAGCGCGTGTGCTGGGACAACGCGCTCATCGCCTCCGAGCTCTCCATCACGGAGCTCACGGTGAAGAAGCATTTTTCACGCATCTTCGACAAACTCGGCATCCCGAACCGCGCCGCGCTCATTCATATGGCGTGGCGGCAGCGTTGATCGCCGACGTGTCCCCCGCGAACATCCCCAGATAAAGCGCCGCCGTCACGGCCGCGGACAACGTGATGGCGCGGCGGTCGCCTTCGACTTCGAGGCGCGCGAAGAGGCCACGCAGGACGCAGGTGTGCTCCTCGTCGGCGTCGGCGTGGCCGCGGAGGAAGCGGACGCCGCGCTCGATGCCGGGGATGCGTCGCCGCGCGACGAGGTGCGCGGCCGTGGTGCCGGCGCGGGCCTGGGAGAGGGCTTCGAGGATGTAGGCCGTGCCGAGGAAGGCGAGGGGCGAGCCGGCCTCGACCTGAAACTGGTTCCACGTGATGTAGGCGGCGACGGCCGAGCAGGGGCGCGGCGCGGCGGCGGGGCTCTGCGCGCGGCCGATGGCGGCGAGGTCTTCGAGCACCCAGAGATCGTGCCCCTGCTCCTCGTCGGCCTTTTGCAAGAAGAGCCGCCCCAAATCGAGGGCCTTGCCCGCGCGCACGAGCCGCTCGCCGGCGCGGCGCAGCAAGGGGCGGGTTTGGCGGACGTAGAGATAGGTTTGTCCGAGGAAGCCGGCGTATTCGTCCGTGTCGAGGTCACCTGCGAGCAGGCGGCGGGCGGCGGGGTGCGCGTCGAGGGCCGAGAGCAGGTCTGCGACGGTGGTATCGAGGGTTTCGACGAGGGTGTTCATGGTCCGCGGCTCCTTTCGTTCAGGCGGCGATCGAGCCCGGCGTGGGGAAGACGGGGGGTTTCGCGCGCCGGACGGTGCGTTGCTCGGCGACGTCGGCGAGGAGGGGGAGGGCGCACATGTGGAAGCGCGTGTCGTAGACGGGCGGACCCACGAAGCGGGCGCGCATGCGGCGCGTGTACAGGTCGAGGGTGCGGGGGAGGCGGGATCGCGCGGGGGCGGTGGTCGCTGCCGTGCGGCCGTGGTCGTCGTAGAAGGGCCGCTTCGGCGGGGTGGGGGCGGGCAGCGGGAAGCGCGGGGCGAGGGATAGGTCGTTCCGGACGAACCCGCGCTCGCGGGCGACGTGCTCGATGAGGCGAGCGTCTTCGATGCCGTCGGTTTCGGTGTTTGCCGTGGCAATCCAGTGGCCAATGCCGAGGAGCCGGCTCAGGTGGACGGCGGCCGCGTGGAGCTCGGCGACGGCCATGGAGTGTCTGTGGGTGGCGAGGACGCAATAACGCGAGGTTTCGGCGAGGCGGAGCCCGGCGGCGGCGAGGGGCGCGAGGTCGAATTGTGACTCGACGGAGAGGCCAAACGAGGTGCCGTTCGTGGTGGCGATCTCGGGGTTCGGCAGGAGGAGGCGGAGGGTGCCGACGGCGAGGTCGCCGTCGTAGGTGATGAGGTGGAGGGTCGTGGGGAGGGTATCGAAGGGATCGAGCTCGCGGGGGACCGCGTGGTCTTTCGTGTCGAGGTAACCGAGTTCGCGGGCGAAGACGTCGAAACGAACGCGGACGGCGTCGTCGAGGTGTCTTTGGGTTTCGGCGATGATGCAACGGATGTCTGGCATGATGTCCTCCGGCGGCGCGAGCGAATTTCGGCTCGGTCGTCGAGAGGGGCCTGATTGCAGGCGACGTGCCCGACGTCGGTGGGCCGATTTTCGGGCCGAACCGCAGGGAAGACGCGCGCGGTGGATCCGGATGGATGCAGTGAGCGTCGAGAAATGTGGGCGGGGTGGATCCGGGCGCATGCAGCACCCTGGGGGCTGCCGTTCGCACGCGGCTTGCTCAACTTGTGCAGACGCGCGCTGCGCGATCGCGCAACGAAGCGCGGAGCGAAACGCGGAGCGATCGGAAGGCTCGACCGAGACGGACGCTTGATGCGCGGCGCGACCGGGGCTGCCCGTCGGCCCTGGGCGATCACGGTTTCGGGTGCGAGAGGAGCCACTCCACGACCTTCGGCGCGAAATTCGCCCCGAGGCCCGGGACGTGGGTCCCGCCGTCGATCGTCCAGAGCTCCGCCGCGCCGCCTGCCTTGCAGCCCGTCGTGTATTGTGAGACGCTCGTTTCGGCGCCGTCGATCGTGGCGTCGAGGTCGAGCGCTTCGCCCATGGACGGCGTGAGCGCGCAGCCGTTCTTCTGGGCCCATTGCTCGGTCGTCGCCACGGCGCCCGGGATACTTACGCCCATGATCGACTCGCCGTCGTAGGGGACGGTGTCGTCCGCCGTGCCGTGGATTTGCAGCACCGCGACGGGTTTTTCGGCCGCGCATTTCGCCGGATCGTTCCACGTCGCGCCCGCGAGGCTCGCGATGCCGGCGACGAGATCCGAGCGGTCGCAGGCCATCCGGTGTGACATGAAGCCGCCATTGGAATGGCCCACGAAATACACGCGCTTCGAATCGACCTTGTAATGCTCACCGATCTCGGTGACGAGGCCCGAGAGGTAGGCGACGTCGTCGACGCCCACGCCGCCGAAATCGCAACAGGCGTCCGTCGCGTTCCAGAAGCGCTTCGAGCTCGTGTCGAACGTGCCGTCCGGGTGCGCGTACAAAAAGCCGTGTTTGTCGGCCTGGGGTTTCAATTGAAACAGGAGCTCCTGGACGAGGCCGGAGGCGCTGTAGCCGTGCAGCAGGATTACGAGCGGGGAGGGTTTGGCCGGGTCGAGGCCAGGCGGGACGTGGACGGTGACGGGGCGATCGCCGCCGACCACGAGCTCGCCGGGATCCTCGCCGCCAGTGCCCCCGGCGCCGCCGGTGCCTCCCGAGCCCGCGGTGCCGCTCGACGCCGGGGGATTCGAGGAGCAGGCCAGGGCGAATACGAACGGTATGGATGCGAAGACGAGGGAGCGGTAGAAGCGCGTCATGGCGCGAGCTTACCGCACGTTCCGTCGGATCTCCTCGGTGTTCCTCCTCGCAGGGGTGATGCTCGCCGCGGCGCCGGCCCTGGGCGCGCCGCCGTCGGCGCCGAGCGCGGCGCCCGCGAAAGGCCCGCTCACGAGCGCGCAGCAGGCGGCGCTGAAGGAGTCGCAGGAGCTCGCCGTCGAGGCCCAGAAGCTGCTCGAAAAGAAGCAATACGACGCGGCGCTCGTGCCGGCACAGAAGGCCCTCGTGATCCGGGAGAAGATCGAGCCCGAGAGCGTCTGGACGAAGATGAGCGTGCGCCAGATGGCGGAGATTCACGAGGGGAAGAAGCAGTACGCGCGCGCCGTGCCGTATCGGGAGCGCGTCCTCGCCCTCGTCGAGAAGAATCCGAGCAACGACGCGGATATCCGTTATCGGATGCACGAGCTCGCGGTGACGTTGCACGCCGCGGGCGAGCACGCGCGGGCCATCACGCTGCTCGAGCGCGAGGTCGCCCTCGCCGTGAAGGGCAGCCGCGGCGTGGAGGGGGAAGACGCGATCGGGCCGATCGCGGCGATGGCGGAGCCGCTGAAGGCGCTCCGGCGTTACGACGAGGCCGAGGCCGCGCTGCTCCGCGCGATCAAGATTTGCGAGAACGTCACGCGCAATCGACAACCGTATCCGTATCTGCTCGTGAACCTCGGCCGGTTGTACCACGACACCGGCCGGTACACGCGGGCCGAGCCGGTGCGCGCGCAAGCTGTCGAGCGCGTGGCGGACGTGGGGGGATTTCGATCGAACGCCACGGACGAGATGGCCGAGCTCGCGCAGACGCGGATGGCGCTGCAGGACTATCCGGGCGCGCAGATCGTCCTCGACGAGATCGTGGCCATCACGAAGGAAAACGCGGGGGAAGCGAGCCTCGCGTACGCCGGCGTGCTCGTGCTGCGCGCCGTGCTCGACGTGGAGACGGGCGCCTACGACCAGGCCGAGCCGCGGCTCTCCCGCGCGCAGGTGATCCTCGACAAGAACGCCGAAAAGGGAAGCGACGCGCCGGACTTGCGGGTCGTCTTGCAGTGGATCTTCGGGCGTATCGCGACGCAGAAGGGAGACTTTTCACGTGGCGACGTGCTGCTTTCGCGCACGCTCGCCCATTACGAGAAGACGAACGGGCCGAAAACCAAGTCCGTGGCAGAGGTCGCGGCGGACCTCGCCGATCTCTACCGACGCGCGCAGAAGCTCGACAAGGCCGAGGCCCACGCGGCGCGCGCGCTCGCGATCGACGACGAGCTGCTCCCGCCCATGCACCCGGCTCGCGCCGAGGCGCGGGCGATCCTCGGGCGCATCCGCGAGATGCGCGGCGATGCGGCGGGCGCGAAAAAGCTCCACGAGGAAGCGCTCGCGGCGCGCGAAAAGACGTTCGGCAAGGAGCACCCGTTCGTCGCGTCGTCGCTGCTCGATCTCGCGGATCTGGCGCGGCGGCAGAAGAACGCGGGCGAGGCCGAAGGGCTCTCCAAAAGGGCGATCGGGATCTTCGAGAAGGCGTTCGGCGCCGAGCACGAAAAGGTCGCCGCGGGGCTCGAAGGGCTCGCCGCATTGTACGTGGAATCGGGCAAGCTCGCTCTGGCCCTGCGCGCCGCGACGCGGGCGGCTGAGATCCGCGAGCGGCAGGCGGCGCTCGTGATCGCCGGCGGATCCGAGGCGCAAAAGCGCGCGTTCGTGGCGACGATGCGCGTGGGGACCGATTTCCTGACGAGCCTGCACGCGCGGACGATGCCCGCGGACGCGGACGCGCGGAAGCTCGCGCTGACCACGATCTTCCAGCGCAAAGGGCGCGTGCTCGACGTCATGGCGAGCTCGCTCGCGGCGCTGCGGCGCAAGCTCGGGCCCGAGGAGGCGAAGCTCGCGGACGAGCTCGCGGCGGCGCGCAGCGAGGTCGCGCGGCTCGCCATGCGAGGGCCCGCAGGCGCGCCGCTCGACGATTTCAAAGCGGAGCTCGCGCAGCGTGAGGAGAAGGCGCGGTCGATCGAGGAGAAGATGGGCGGGCGGAGCGACGTGTTCCGCGCCGAGGAGACGCCCGTCACGATCGAGCGCGTGCAAGCGCTTGTGCCCGCGGGAACGGCGCTCGTGGAGCTCTCGGTGTACGTGCCGCGGCGCTCGGCCGACGTGGACCTGCCGAGCCGCGAGGGGCCGCCGCGCGTCGCGGCGTACGTGCTCGACGCCGCGGGGAAGGTGGCGTTCGTCGATCTTGGCGAGAGCGCGCCGATCGAGGCGGCGACGAAGGCGCTGCGCGAGACGCTCACGTCGTCGCTCGACCAGGATCCGAAGCCGCCCGCGCGTGCGCTCGACGAGCTCGTCATGCGCAAGATCCGGCCGCTCCTCGGGGGAAAAACCAAGCTCATGATCGCGGCGGACGGCGCGCTCTCGCTCGTGCCGTTCGCGGCGCTCGTCGACGAGGACGGGCGGTACCTGGTCGAGCGGTACGAGATCTCGTACCTCACGAGCGGGCGGGATCTCCTGCGGCTCGCGCGCACCGCGCCGTCGCGGCAAGGCGCGGTCGTGGTGGCGAACCCGGCGTTCGGGCGGCGCGAGCAAGGGGAGAGCGCGCTCGCTGCGCTCGAGGACAAACCCGACGCGAAATCGCGGGGCCTCGACAAGGCGTTTTTCGAGCCGCTGCCGGCGACGGCGGCCGAGGCGCGCGCGCTCGCCCCGATCCTGCCCGGCGCCGTGGTGCACGTGGACCTGGAGGCGACGGAGTCGATCCTGAAGAAAGCGCAGGCCCCGCGGATCGTACACGTGGCGACGCACGGGTTTTTCCTGTCGGCGAAGGGCATCGCCGCGCGCGCGGCCGAGCCAGGCGAGCGTGGGCTCGAGCTCGAAGCGGCGCCGGACTGGCTGCCGGACGATCCGCTGCTGCGATCGGGGCTCGCGCTCGCGGGGGCGAACGCGAGGAAGGGCGGGGGCGGCGAGGACGGGATCCTCACGGCGCTCGAGGCGAGCTCGCTTGATCTTTGGGGCACCAAGCTCGTCGTGCTCTCGGCGTGCGAGACGGGCCTCGGCGACGTGCAGCGCGGCGAGGGCGTGTACGGCTTGCGGCGCGCGCTTTTCGTGGCCGGCGCCGAGTCGCTCGTCGCGAGCTTGTGGAAGGTCGCGGACGAGGAGACGCAGCGGCTCATGGTGGCCTATTACCAGCGCGTCACGAAGGGCAGCGGTCGGAGCCCCGCGCTCCGGGACGTGCAGCTCGCGATGCTCGCCGACGCGCCCACGTCGCATCCATACTTCTGGGCGAGCTTCGGCGTGTTCGGCGATCCCTCGCCGATGGGCGTCGACGTCGTGGGCGACCGGCGAACGCCACACGAAGCGCCGCGGGTCATGCCCGTGCAGCCCGGTCCGCGGGGGTGCTCGTGCACGTTGCCTGCATCGACGGGGGAGGAGCCGCTCGGGCTCGTGGGGATGTTCGGGCTCCTCGCGCTCGTCGCGCGGCGCCGGCATCGGTGATAGGGTCTCGCCATGCTGGCCATCGAGGCCCGGGGGCTGCGCAAGACGTACGGCGGGGGATGGCCACGGGGCGCGGGACGGGAGGCGCTCGCGGGGCTCGATCTCTCGGTGGACGAGGGCGCGGCGTTTGGGCTGATCGGGCTCAATGGCGCGGGAAAGACCACGTTCATCAAGTCGCTGCTCGGCGTCGTGCGGCCGAGCGCGGGCGTCGTGCGGGTTCTCGGCAAGGATCCAGAGGATCCGACGGCGCGCGCGCAGGTCGGATATTTGCCCGAGCGCCTCTTTTTGCCGCACGCGTTCACGCCCGTGCAATTTTTGGCGAGCGTGGCGCGGCTGAAAGGGCTCCCGCGGGCCGACGACGAGGTGCGGCGGCAGATCGGGCGGGTGGGTTTGTCGGGGGAAGAGGGGCGGCGCATCGGGGGGTTTTCCAAGGGAATGCGGCAGCGGCTCGGGCTCGCGGCGGCGCTGCTCGGCGGGCCGATGCTCCTCGTGCTCGACGAGCCGACGGACGGCGTCGATCCGCTCGGCCGGGCCGAGATCCGGCGGATCCTCGCGGAGGAGCGGGCGCGGGGCGCGACGTTGTTTCTGAATTCGCACCTTCTCTCGGAGACGGAGCGCGTCTGCGATCGGATCGGCATTCTCTCGGGCGGGCGACTCCTCCGGGAAGGGCCGATCGAGGCGCTTTGCGGGAGCGAGACGCGGTATCGCGTGCGGTTGGCCCCTCCCTTCGATAGCGCGGCGCTCACGCCGCTCGGCTTTCGGCCCGGCGACGGCGAGGGCGTGTTCGTCGTGGATGCGTCTGATCCTACGGCATTGAACGATCTCTTGGATCAAGCCCGGCGCACGGGGGCGCGGCTCGTGGGGCTCACGCACGACGTGCGGGATCTCGAGGACGTGTTGGCGGAGGCGCTCGGCCAGGGACGGGAGCAGGGACACGCGTGAAATCGTTTGTCGTGGCCAGGGATCTCCTGCGCGAGGCGGCGTCGCGGCGCTGGTTCCTCGCGCTCGGCCTGGGGATCACCCTGATGCTCGTGGTGATGGGTTTGTCCTTGCGGATGGACGTCGTGGACGGGGCGCTCGCGGCGACGCGGCTCTTCGGCAAATCCATGAACACGCAGATCCGCGCGGCGGACGTGGCGCTCCGGCCGGCGTTCGTGGCGTCGTCGTACCTCATCTTTTACGGCGGCCTCCTGTTCGGCGTGGTCGCGTGCGCCGATTTCGGCCCGAGCTTGCTCGCGCCGGGGCGGATCGAGCACCTTCTATCGCTCCCGGTGCGGCGCTTCGAGCTCGTCGTGGGCACGTTCCTCGGCGTGCTCGCGCTCGCGTTGCTCGGGGCGCTGTATGGCGCGGGCGGGCTCGTCTTGATCTTCGGGGTGAAGACGGGCGTGTTTTCGGGGCGGCTCATCGTCTCGGCGTTGCTCGCCAGTGTGACGTTTTCCGCGATTTACGGCGCGATGCTGACGGTGGCGATTGCAGCCCGGAGCGCGGCGCTCTCGGCGGCGTCCGGGGGCGCGCTCGTGCTGCTCGGGATCGTGGCCGGAGAGCGGGAGCGGATTGCGGAATTTTTCGATTCGGGGATCTCGCGCACGGTATTTCGGGGGCTGACCCTGTTCCTCCCGCGGGTCTCGTCGCTCGCGCGTTCGGCCGGGGAGATCGCGGGCTCCGAGCCCGTGGACCCCGCCGCGCTGACGAGCATGCTTTTGGGGCTCGTGGTCTTTGGCCTCGCGGCGCTCTCGCTCGGCATTCACCTCTTCGAACGGAAGGATTTCTGATGAGACGGGTGGCATGGCTCGTCGCATTCGTCGCCCTCCTCGGGCTCTCGGCGTTCTTGATGTCGCGGGGGGACAAACCCAAAAAGCCGGAGCGTGTGCTCAAGGCCGAGTTCCCGCGGCACCCGAGGGACTGGGAGGAAGAGCGCAACCGGAAACGAAGGACCTTGCCGCCGGCGGCCCCACGTCCGGGGGAGGACGAGGGCATTCAGCGAAAGCGAGACCCGCTGCTCGTGGCGCTGCCGGTGGAGAAGGGAAAGAGTTCGGTGGTGTTCGAGGTCGCGGCGCTGAAGGAGTCGCCGATCGGGCAGATCTGGCTCGATTGCATGCTGGAGGAGCAAGCCGAGAACAAGCGCCGCGGGCGAGGGCGGGACGATTTCAAGGAGCGATTCGGGATCGACCTCTTGCAGGACGTCGAGCGAATCGCGATGTCGTCGAGCAAGGTGGCGGTCTTGTCGGTCGCGCAGGGCGCGGGGCGGTTCGACAAGTCCGGCTGGCCGAAGCGCACGTTCGGTGAAAAGGGCGCGATCTGGGAGGACACGGAGGGCCGCTCGGTGTTCGCGACGTGGGGGGACGAGCTCGTCCTCGCCGGGGTGGACGTGAAGGAGATCGAAGCGGCGATCGCGCGGCTCGAATCGAAGTCGCCGCCACAGGCGCCGCCGATCCCGGATTGGTCGGCCTACGGCGACATTTACGGGGTGCTCTCGCCCGAGGAGCTCGCGGACATGTTGCCGGAGGAGCAGGGCGAGATCGCGGCGCGGATCCGGGCCGCGATCGATCGCGTGGATCTGCACGTGGATACGTCGGAGGACGTGGCCATCGTGGCGGACGTGAATGGTTCGAACACGGACGACGTGACGGACCTGGCGAAATCGATGGGCGCGGCCCTGAGCCTGGCCCGTGCGGGCGCCGAGGACCAGGGCGACGATCGGCTGCGGGATCTGCTCGATTACGCGACGATCAAGCCGCGGGACGGGCGATTCACGGTGGACGTGGCGCTGCCGCTCGAGGTGCTCAAGCAAATGGGGCCGTGCCGGAAGCGGGACGCGGCGCCGTCATCCTCACAGTGAAGGGAAGGGCGACCAGGAGGTGCACCGTTCGCCGCCGCGGATGGTGATTTCCTGGCGTCGCACGGAGGCCGTCAGGGGCGCGCCTTCCATTTCGGCGAGCGCCACGGAGAGCGCAGCCTCGACGGCGCCCCGCGCGGCGTCGTTCGGGGCGAGCAGGTGGCCGCGAAGGAGCGCCGTCGCGGCATCCGGGCCGAAGACGCAGCCGAGGGCGATGGCGGCTTGCTCGGCGGCCGGCGTGTGGTCGAGCTCTTCCCCGGCGTGATCTTCGAGGAGCGCTCGCTCGAAAAGGGCACCATGCTCCCGGGCCTCGTCGATTCTTCCGAGGAGCTGGAGCGCTTCGGCGCGCAGTTTTACGTCGGCGGAGGATTGCGCGGCTTCGGCGAGGGCTTGTACCTGCGAGGCGTGGCCGCGGCGCGCGCGTGCGCCGATCACGCGGAGGCGAACGAAGGGATCGGGATCCTCGGCGAGGCTTTCGAGCGCGGTTTGGAGGGTGGGGCCGTCCTCGGCGACGGCGTCGAGCACGTCGAGGGCGAGGAAGCGGGCCTCGGGATCCGGGAAATGGAGCGCGGCGAGGAGCGCGGACCTGTCGCGCGTATCGGGGTTTTTCGCGATATCGCGGAGGAGCACGCGGGCGAGGTCGAGGTTTTCAGGGGCGGAGCCGCGCCGTTCGAGATACGCGACCGAGATGCGCCTCTTTCGTCGATGAAGGACGAGGCCGAGGTCGGCGCGTATCGTTTCGTGGAGGCGCGCGCGGGCGAGCAGATCGGCCGCGAGCGCGGGGCCTTCTTCGTCCTCCTCCAGGAAAGCGAGGGCTCCACGATAGCGGTGATGGACCCGCGGTTTTTCGATGGGGCAGCGGAGGGCGAAGTTATGGTCGAGGACGGCTTTTCGCACAGCCTTGCGGATCTCCGCGGCGCTCGAGAATCGCAACAGCTCCCGTCGCGGAAGGACGAGGGCCGCGGCCGATTCGGCGCGGATTTCGTCGCCGAGGAGATCAGCGAGATCCGGCGAGCGGCGAATGTCCTCGAAAAGCTCGGCGTCCCGGGGGCCTGTGCGCCGGTACGCCGCGAGCACGTCGAGCGCGTCCGGGTGCGTGTCGGCCAAGGAAAACGCGAGGGCGGCGTCGTCCTCGTCGGGGGACCTTCGCGCGACGTCTTCGCGCCAGCGCGCGACGAGCCAGGCTTCGAGCTCCTCGCAAGGTTTGTCCACGAGGAAGCTCATCGACCTGAGCCACCCGCGCCGCGCCTCAGGGCTCGCCCGTTCGAGGCGCGCGCGCAGGTCCGCCCTGCGTGGGCCGCTCTTCGCAAAGGGGAGGATCTCGATGAGTGACGGCGTCGTGACGTAGTCAGCGCCGCGCGCGAGCGGCGTCTCGGGTTCGTCCGCGAAGACCTCGTCGAGCAAGCGCGCGAGGGTTTCGTCGGGCAAACCGACCGAGGCCCGCGCGAGGGCGCGGAGCGCGTAGATGCGATGCCCGCAGGGACGCGCGGGATCGGTCGCGATTCGCATCAACGCGGGGGCGAGCGACCGCGGCGCGAGGAACGAGAGGAGACGCGCGGCGCGGAGGCCTGCGCAACCCGGGAGGTCGAGCCAGGGGAGGAGACGTTCGCCGACCTCGTCAAGGGAGGTCCAGCACAGGGAGGAGACGTCGAACACAGGAGGCGCGTGTGGTCACCGGAGCGCCATGCCGGGAGCACCTGGGCCTCGGGCCGGGCTCGACGTTCATGCGTACCACGGTGCGCGACGACACGCGAACCGATCACGCGCGCATGCGAGGTGCACGACACGGGCTCGACCTGGGTTCGCTTGACGCCCCATGCTCGCCCTGGGATCCTCTGCGCATGTCCCGCCGCTTCAACACGGCTGGCCCGAACGATCCGGCGCGCCACCACACGGTCCCCGCGCTGTCCCGTGTCCCCGGCGTCCGGGAAATCATCGAGCAGGGCAGTTATTTCATCCTTCACGCTCCCAGGCAGACCGGCAAAACGACCGCGCTGCTCGACCTCGCCGCCGCGCTGAACCGGGAGGGCAAGTACGTCGCTGCGGTGCTCTCGCTGGAGCCCGGCGCCGCGCTGACGAGCATCGACGCGGCCGAGCTCGCGATGCTCGACTCGTGGCGATACGACCTCGCCGCCTACCTGCCCGCCGACGTCTCGGTCCCGCGATGGCCCGACGCGCCCCAGGGAAACCGCATCGGCGCGGCGCTCTCGGCGTTCGCCCAGGAGGCGCCGCGGCCGCTCGTCATCCTGCTCGACGGCCTCGACTCCTTGTCACGTGATGTGCGGAGCTCGCTCGTCCGGCAGATCCGCGCCGGCAAGCTACGCCGTCCGCGCGCCTTCCCCTGGTCGATCGGCTTCGCCTCGGTGCGCGAGCCCCGCGAGCTCGAGGCAGGCCAGGCGCCTCCGAGCTCCCGCGCCCCCGCGAGCTCGACCGGCCTCGACGCCGAAGTGCTCACGCTTCAGGGTTTTTCGCGCAGCGAGGTGGCGACGCTCCTCCAAGGGCTGGAAGAGCGGACCGGGCTCGAGCTCTTGCCCGGCGCCGTAGAGCGCGCCCACGAGCTCACCCAGGGACATCCGTTTCTCGTGAACGCGCTCGCGCAGCGGATCGCTGACGGCGCCGATGGTCGCAAGGGCCCGCTGACGGCGGTGGACATCGAGCGAGCGAAGGATCTCCTCCTCGATCGTCGCGGCGGCCTGCTCGACGAGATCAGCGATCGCATGCGCGACGGAAAGCTCAGGGCGGCGCTCGAGCAGATCCTCGCCGAGTCGCAACGCGAGCCGCCGGCCGAGGACCTGCGGGGCGGCATCGATCTCGGTCTCGTCCGGCGCATGCCCGACGGGACGATCGCGCTGGCGAACCCGATCTTCCACGCGCTCGTCGCGAGGCTCTTGCCGGGCGCCGTGCGATCGGTGTTCCCGGTCGGACAGCCGGCGTGGGTCGGCCCCGATGGACGACTCGACACGGACCGGCTGCTCGAAGCGTTCCTCGACTTCTGGCGGCGGCACGGCGACGCGCTCTTCTCCAGCGCGCCCTATGGCGAGCTCTCGCCGCTCGTGCTCACGGCGTTCTTGAACCGCGTCGTGAAGAGCGGCGGCCTCATCGAGCGGGTCTACGCCATCGGCCGCGGCCGCATGGACGTGTGCATCCGGCAGGGAGGAGCCGCGGTCGCGCTCGTCGTGAAGGTGCGTCGCGACCGCGATCCGGATCCGATCCCCGAGGGGCTCTCGCAGGTCGACGAGGCGCTCGCGCGGCTCGGGATCGAGAACGGCTGGCTCGTGGTGTTCGACCGGCGCAAGGGCGTCTCGCCCGTCTCGCAGCGGCTCGGCGCTGCGAAGGAGAAGACGCCGGCCGGGCGCGAGGTCGTGCTCGTCCGGGCGTGAGCCGCGTCGTCACGATCGGAAGCGCAGAAAGTCGCTGAGGATCGCGGCGAACTCGTGCGGTCGTTCCAGGAAGGGCGAGGGTCCTGCGTTGGGCATCTCCGCGACGACGACGCGCGCGTCGGCGAGGCGCGAGAGCGAGCGCGGCGAGATCCCGCCGCGGCTGCCCGTGACGAAGAGCGCGGGCACGGACAAACGAGCGAGCTTCCACGCGAGCGAGCCTTCTTCGGCGAGCGACACGAGCTCGCGGCCCCACGCGTGAAGCAAGCGCGCGTCGCAGGGGACGCGGCCCGGGTCTTCGGCCGTCGTCGCTCCACGCGCTGCACGCCTCACTGCGTCGCGCAGCGCGTTGATGCCCGGGCCTCCGAGATCGGTGAGGGTCAGCTCCGCGGCGGGGCGGAGGCTCGTGCAGTCGTCCACGGTCTTCGGGCCGTCGATGTCCACGAGGGCGCGGACGAGGCCTGGGTGGCGCTCGGCAATGAGCGCGGCGATCGTCCCGCCGAGGCCGTGCCCGACGAGGGCCACGCGCTCGCCGAAGCGGCCCGCGAGCCACCGCGCGAAGTGATCGGCGAACGCCGTGAGCGGCGCGGGCCGCGGGGCTGGGACGCTGCGCCCGTGCCCCGGCAGATCGGGCACGACGTGCCGGTGCGCGGCGAGCCGCGCGTGCAGCGCGACCGCCTCGAACACGAGCCCGTGTCCTGCGAGCCCGTGCAGGTACACGAGCGGGGTGCCCCGCGCGGACGGGTGATAATCCCGGACGAACATCCCTGCATCGACCCCGTGCGCCACATCGACCGACAGCATCCGTCCCCTCCTCGATCGCCGCGATCCGGACCCGCGCCCTCCTCGGGAAGAGCCTGAACCGGTCCGTCCGAAACCACCGACTTCGCGTCGTGTCCGATCCCTGTCTGGCCGGAAGCCTCACGGTCCTCCGGCTCGTTCGCGCTTTCCCAATCGATGCGCGAGGCCGGTCCTCGGGCGCGCCTTCGCCGTCAAAAGCCGCGGAAAAGGGCGGGCGGATCGTCACGTACGGGGCGGCTTTCGGGGCCTCTGCGGAAGTTTGTCTAGGAAAACCAGTCCGTGCGCGACTTTGGGTACCGTGCCCACATGCCGCGACGACGCGAGCCCGATCCGTTCGCCCTCCAGGTTGGAATCCGCATCAAGCAGCTCCGCGAGGAGCAGGGCCTCACGATGGAGAAGCTCGCCTTCGAGAGCGAGCTCGGATCGAAGGGGCATCTGTCGAACCTGGAGCGAGGGCTCGCGAGGCCCACGATCCACACGCTGAGGGTCCTCGCGGAGCGGCTGGAGGTCGACGTGCTCGACCTCCTCACGTTCCCCGAGCAGGGCGATCGCCAGAAGCTCGTCGACCTGACGCGTTACCTTGGGCGTGGGACGATCCGCAAGCTGCTCAAGGACATCCTCAAGGACATGGCGCCGCTCGAGTCCGCGAAGGAGCCCGCGGCTGCGGTGCCTCCGCCGAAGAAGGCCGCCAAGCGGAAGAGCGCGCCCGCGAAGGCGCGCAAGAAGAAGCGCTCGTCGTAGGTCGGCATTTCGTTGCTGGTCAAACGGATCGGTTCGCCCACGGACGATCCGGCGGTGCAGCTCTTCGTCAAGCGATCGACCTTCGTGTCGTCCGGGTGCGAAGCGCCGTATCCACTTCCATCCACGCGCGAGCGCGTGGTGCGTAACGCGCTTCCAAGGATCGGACGATCTGCGTCCGATCCTTGGGCTTTGCTTGCGTCTTCACGCGTTGCGTCGTTACGCTCGACGTCCTCATGCGCTGGAGGAGAGGGACGATGGGGAAGGGCATCCGGCTGCGGAAATTCGAACTCAAGAAGACACTCTTCTTGCTGCCGAACCTGATCACGCTGACGAGCATCTTCTGCGGCTTCGACAGCATCCGGACCTCGGCGACGGCGCAAGGCGAGGCGGACTTCTACCGCGCCGCGTTGCTCATCGTCTTCGCGATGTTCTTCGACACGCTCGACGGTCGCGTCGCGCGGGCGACGAAGACGCAGAGCGCGTTTGGTCTTCAGATCGACTCGCTCGCCGACGTGGTGTCGTTCGGCGTGGCGCCGTCGCTCCTGCTCTACCAGTGGACGCTGCACCGGCTCGGCACGCTCGGGCTCGTGGCGTCGTTCCTGTTCACGGCATGCGGGGCGATCCGGCTCGCGCGGTTCAACGTGCTCTCGACCGGCGACGACGGCAAACCCTCGAAGCCGTCGAAGTACATCGTGGGCCTGCCGATCCCGGGCGCCGCGGGCATCCTCGTCTCGCTCGTCGTGGCGAGCCACGCGGCCGGCGGGCTGCTCGGGCGCGCCGAGTACACCGTGCTGATGCTCGGCGTGACGATCGGTTTGTCGATGCTGATGGTGTCGACGATCCGGTTCCGCTCCTTCAAGGACGTGAAGCTCAACGCGGGGACGGCCCTGCTCGCCGCGTTCATGGTGGGTTCGTCCGTGGCCGTGTCCCTGAAGATGCAGCCGGCGTTCGTGCTGGTGTGGCTGCTCGGCTGTTACGTGACGATGGGGATCCTGGAGTCCTTGTGGCACCTGCCCCGGCGGCTCCGCGCGAGTCTGCTCGCCGGTGACTCGAACCAGCCCCCGCCCGCGGCGTCGGCCTGAACCTGGGCTGTTCGGAACGGCTTTGACTTTGCGGCAGGGCCGAACCATGTAGACTGCGCGCCGTCCATGAAGAATCGCGTATTTTTCCCGCAGGTCGCGCTCGACGAGTGGCTGGTCGAGGACAGAGTCGACCTCAGGAACGACGAGCTGACGATCAAGAGCGAGGGGCGAAAATACCGCATCATCGAGGCGATTCGTGTCATGAGCGAGGTCAGCGGCTCGCCCGACAGCCACGAGCTGCTCGGCAAGGTGAAGTCGAAGGCCTTCCTCGCCGAGCTCGGCGCCGAGATCCTGGAGACCTCGATGATCCTCGGAGACAACGCGTACGACGTCGTGCCGGGGTTCGTGGGCGCGCCGATCGGGACGTTCGCCGATCACCAGCGCGTCGGGCCTCCATCGCAGACCCGGAACCTGACGACCGACGAGGATCTGCTCGCGGCCTTCCTCGCGACGAAGCTCTGACGATTCGATAGGTCCCCGCGCGCATCGGCCTGCCGCCGCACCCAAGACGCGCTACCTTCTCCCGCCATGACGCGCGCTCTCTCCACGGGGACCTTCTTCGTGGCCGTGTTGCTCTACGGAGCCGCGAGCGCCCTCTTTTTCCTCGACATCGCCCGCAAGGAGACGCGGATGACCGCGTCGATCGGCTCCGTGCCGCCGCCGCGGCGCACCTCGTTTGCCGCGACGAGCCTCGGCGTGGCCGCGGCGTTTCACCTCGCGTACGTGACGTTCGCGAGCCTCGTCGCGCGCGTGTGCCCGGTCAACTCGGTGCATTTCTCGCTCTCCATGGCGTCCATCCTGGCGATTGCGGTGTACCTGCCGGCGCGGCGCTGGGTCCGCATCGACGCGATCGGCGTCTTGCTCGCGCCGCTCGGGCTCGTTTTCGTGCTCGGCACGTATTTCCTCGGGCAGCCGGGGCCGGCGCACTCGCTGAGCCCCGTCTTCCTCGCGCTGCACGTGCTCGCGAACCTCGCAGGGACGGCGCTGTTCCTGCTCGCGGGCGGCGCGGCGATGCTCTACCTCGTCCAGGAAAAGCGCCTGAAAAGGAAGCGCACGGACCGCCTGCGGATCGGCAACCTGCCGCCGCTCGAGGTTCTCGATCAGGCCGTGCACCGCTTCCTCGTCGCAGGCTTCCCGCTGCTCACGCTCGGCGTGCTGACGGGCACGATCTGGGCGAAGGGCCTGGAGACCGGCTCCTTCGAGGAGATCCTGCGGGCCGTGCTGGGGTACACGACGTGGCTCGTGATCGCGGCCGTGCTGCTCCTGCGCGCGGCGGCGGGGTGGCGTGGCAGGCGGGCGGCGTACGGGACGATCGCGGGGTTCTGCTGCGTGGCCGCGGTGCTCGTGATCTACCTCGTGCGGCCCGTGGTCGAGCTCGGCTCGCCGAGGCTCGGAGGCTAGGGCGGGCGTGATCGTCGTCGTTGGCCTCTCCCACAAGACAGCGCCGATCGCGGTGCGCGAGCGGCTCGCCGTGCAGCGCGACGCGCTCCCCGCGCTCTACGCGCGGCTCCTCGCGGATCGGTCGATCGGGGAAGCCGTGGTGCTCTCCACGTGCAACCGCGTCGAGGTGTATGCCGCTCCGCCGCGTGGAGGTTCGCTCGAAGCGACGAGCCGCGCGACGATCGGCGCGCTCGCGGCGATCGGCGGAGATGCGGTCACGATGCACCTCGGGCGCAAGGAGGGCGGCGACGCGGTGCGGCACCTGTTCCGCGTGGCCTCGTCGCTCGACTCGCTCGTCGTGGGCGAGCCGCAGATCCTCGGACAACTCAAGGACGCGATCGAGCTCGCGCGGGAAGGCAAGGCGCTCGGGCGGACGCTCGGCAAGGCGATGCTGCGGGCGGTTCGCGTGGGCAAACGCGCGCGGAGCGAGACGGCGATCGGCGAAGGGCAAGTGTCGGTGTCGAGCGTGGCCGTGGATCTCGCGCAGGAGATCTTCGGCGATCTCACGGGGCGCAAGGCCGCGCTCGTGGGCGCGGGCGAGATGGCCGAGGCCGCGGCGAAGCTCCTCGCGAAGGCGGGCGCGAAGATCATCGTGCTGAACCGGAGCCCGGCGCGCGCGAAGGTGCTCGCGTACGAGGTGTCCGGCGAGCCGCGTGGGATGCAGGAGCTCGAACGGACGCTCGGCGAGGTCGACATCGGGATCGGCTCGACGTCGAGCCCGACGCCCGTGATCACGGTGGATCTCGTCAAGCGCGTGCGGAAGGTGCGGCGCGGCAAGAGCCTGTTCTTGATCGACATCGCCGTGCCGCGTGATGTCGAGCCCGCCGTGAACGACCTCGACGGCGTGTACCTTTACGACGTCGACGATCTCTCGCAGATCGTGGCGCAGTCGCTCGAAGGTCGGGCGGCGGAGGCGGCGCGCGCCGAGGCGATCGTCGAGGAGGAGGCGCGCGCGTTCGAGCACTGGACGCTCGAACGAGAGCTCACGCCGACGATCGTGGGGCTCTTCAACCGGACGCGCGCCGTGCTGCTCGCCGAGCTCGAACGGAGTTTTGCCGGGCGCCTCAAGCACCTCGGCGCCGCAGAGAAGGAAGCGCTGCTCGTGATGGTCGACGCCGCGACGAACAAGCTGCTCCACGCGCCGGTGACGCGCCTCAAGGAGCTCGCGGGCGATGCGCGCGCCGAGGGGTACGTCGAGGCCGTGCACGATCTCTTCGACCTGTCGGCGATCGCCCTGGATGCGATCACCTTGGGGGGCAGCGACGGCAGCGCGATCGACGGAGCGATCACGCTGCCGACTCCGGGCACGAACGGCAAGGCACAGAGCCCGTCGTCGTCCATCCCGCGCGCGACGGTGCAGGCTTCGACTGCGGGTACGCCTGCCGCGGCGACGCTCGCTTCGACCTCGGCCTCGGCCTCCCCGCGCGAGGTCGCGGGCGCAAAGGATCTCGGATGACTCGCCTGACACTCGCCACCCGACGTTCGGCCCTCGCGCTCGCCCAGTCCCGCGCCTTCGCGCGCGCCCTCGTCGAAGTCTCGCCCGGTCTCGAGGTCGGCGAGCTCGAGGTCGTCACGTCGGGCGACAAGATCACCGATCGTCCGCTCCAGGAAGTCGGCGGCAAAGGGCTCTTCGTGAAGGAGCTCGAAGAGGCGCTCCTCGACGGCCGCGCTCACTTCGCGGTGCACTCGTACAAGGACGTGCCTGCCGTGATCCCCGACGGGCTCGTGATCTCGTGTGTCCCGCGGCGCGAGGATCCGCGCGACGTTTTCATCACGCGGACGGGCGCGACGCTCGCGGAGCTGCCCGCAGGCGCGCGCGTGGGGACGTCGAGCCTCCGGCGCGCCGCGGCGATCGGCGTGGCGCGGCCCGATCTCGGGATCTTGCCGCTGCGCGGGAACGTGGACACGCGGCTGCGCAAGCTCGAAGAGGGGCAGGTGGACGCGATCGTGCTCGCGCTCGCGGGGCTCAAGCGTCTCGGGCTCGAACGACGAGCGACCGAGATCCTCGATCCCACCGTGATGCTGCCCGCGATCGGGCAAGGCGCGCTCGGGATCGAGTGCCGCGAGGCCGACGAGGAGACGCGGCGCGCGCTCGCGCCGCTCGACGATCCCGAGACGAGCGTGCGCGTGGCCGCCGAGCGCGGGGTGATGGTCGCGCTCGGCGCCGATTGTCGAACGCCCGTGGCGGCGCACGCGGTGCGCACGGACGAAGGGCTCTGGATTCGGGCGATGATCGCCGAGGTCGACGGGACGCGGTTGCGAACGGGCGAGCGGCGCGTCGCGTGGCCCTCGGCGGCGGAGGCGACGCGTGTCGGCCTGGATCTCGGGCAGGAGCTCCTCCGCGCCTGAGGGCGCTCGCTCTATTCTGCGGCCGATGCTGGGATACGTCGCGATCGTCCTGCACGCGCACCTGCCCTGGGTGCGCCATCCGGAGCACGCACGCCCGCTCGAAGAGCGATGGCTGCACGAGGCATTGTGGGAGTCGTACCTGCCGCTGCTCGACGTGCTCGCGCGGCTCGAAGCGGACGGGATCGCGGCGCGGATCTCGGTGTCGGTGTCCCCGACGCTCGCGGCGATGCTCGCCGATCCGCTGCTTCGAAAGCGCTTCGTTCTGCACCTCGACAGGCTCGACAAACTCGCGGCGCAGGAAGAGCGGCGGACGAGCGGTGACGCGGCGATGCGTCCGATCGTGGCGTTTTATCGGTCGCGGCTCGAGGCCACGCGCGCGGTGTGGGAGCGGATCTCCGGCGACATGCTCGGCGCGCTCGCGGGCCATGAAGATCGCGGCTCGATCGAGTTCCTGACGACGAGCGTGACGCACGCGTATCTACCCGCACTCACGCGTTCGAGCGCGCGTGCGCAGGTAAAACTCGGCCTGCGCGCGTTCGAGGCCCTCGTGGGGCGAAGGCCGCGTGGGTTGTGGCTCCCCGAGTGTGGCTACGATCCTTCGCTCTTGCCGGAGCTCGCGGCGGCGGGCGTGGGGTACTCGGTGCTCGATGCGCACGGCCTCGATCTCGCGTTGCCGCGGCCTCCGCGGGGCGTGCTCGCGCCGATCCTCTCCTCCGCGGGCGTCGCGTTTTTCGGCCGTGATCCGCGGGCCTCGCGGGAAGTGTGGTCCCGCGAGGCAGGGTATCCGGGGCACCCGGACTATCGTGATTTCTACCGCGACATCGGCTTCGATCTGCCGGAAGCCGCGCTCGCAGGGGAGATCGGCCCCGACGGCACGCGCCTCATGACGGGCCTCAAGTACCACCGCATCACGGGTCCGGAACCCCACAAGGCGCTGTGGGATCCGGCCGCGGCTGAGGCGCGCGCGCGCGCGGATGCCTCGCATTTCGTGGCCGAGCGGGCCGCCGCGCTACGCGCAGCACAAGGGCGCGGCCCGCGGCCCGTCGTGGTGGCGCCGTACGATGCCGAGCTCTTCGGCCACTGGTGGTTCGAAGGGCCGATCTTCCTCGAACACGCGCTGCGAGCGTTGCATCACGCAGAGCGCGCAGGCGAGATCGCACCCGTGACGCTCGGCGCCTACCTCGCGACTGAGCCTTCGCTCACGGTGGCCGAGCCTTCGGCTTCGTCGTGGGGCGAGGGCGGTTTTGGCGAGGCGTGGCTCGGGCGCGCGCTCGATCCCGGCCGCACGGAGGGCATGTCGCCGGCGCACCTCGTGCGGCACGTGCGCCATGCCGAGAACACCGTGCAGGGGCTCGTGCGGGCGCGGCGCGGCGCGGACGGGCTCGCAGGGCGCGCGCTCGATCAGGCGATCCGCGAGCTCGTGTTGCTCGAAGCGAGCGATTGGGGCTTCATGATCCGGCGCGGAGAGATGGCGGCGTATGCGGCGGCGCGAGTGCGCGCGCACGCGAGTCGCGTGGATCGGCTTTGCAGGCTTGCGGGGCGCGACTGGATCGGCGAGAGCGAGGCGCGGTGGATCGAGGCGACGTGCGAGCGGACGCCGTTCCTCGCCGAGCTCCGAGGCGAGCGCTTGCGCGACGCGTTCGATGCGTGACGACCGCATCTTGGGCTTGTCGATCCGCCCCTGGATCACGGATGCTCATCTTCGCGATGCGCGTTCGTTCGAGCTTGCCCCGTCTCGCGTCTTTGTTGCCGTCGTGCTTCGCGCTCGCGTCGATCGCCTGCGGCAGTGATCTCTTCCACGCGACCGACTGGGCCACGCTCTGCGACACGAACCCGACCGCGAAGGGCTGCGCTGGTGAGGGCGGCGGCGGCACGGGTGGCGCGGTGGTCGCCGAGTCCTGCATCCCATGCGCCCATCTCGCGAGCGCGCGTGTGGCGAAGCCTGCCGACGTCCCGGTGTGTCCGAGCTCGGTCGACGTCCACGCCGTGCTCGAACAGTGCCGGTGCGAGGCGACGAGCGTCTGTTCTCCGAGCTGCTCGCTCACGCCGGTGTGCGGTGGCACCGAGGTGGACGTGGAGGCGTGTGACGCTTGCGTCGAGACCTCGTGCGGCCCGTATCTTCTCTCCTGCCTCGCGCAAACGGCTCCTTGAGCGGCACGAGTTGACAGCGATCGCTGCACGCGGAGACGATCGCTCCATGCTTCGCTTCGATCGCCTCTTCGGGCTCGGTGTTGCTGGTCTCGTGTTTGCGGCTGCGTGCGGAGGCGGAGGGGACGGTAGCTCCGCGTCGGCGTCGGCGTCGGGCGGCGGATCGGAGCCCGTGTGCACGAGCGACGCGCAGTGCGGCGCGAGTGATCCTTGCAAGATCGCCGCGTGTGTCGCCGGCGCCTGCGTCGAGACCCAGGCGCCCGAGGGCAAACTCGTCCTCGACGGCCTCGTCCCCGGTGACTGCAAACGCAAGCAATGCAAGGCCGACGGCACGATCGAGGAGGTCGTCGACGACACGGACAAACCTGAGGACTACAACCCCTGCACCCTCGACACGTGCGCGGCAGGCATGCCGAGCCACGCACCGGATCCTGCGATGGACGGCGCGTCGTGCGGCGCGAGCAGCGTGTTGATGTGCTCGGGCGGCCTGTGCATCGGTTGCACCGAGGCGGCGCAGTGTCCGCAGGGCGGCCTCTGCCACGTGGCCGTGTGCAACACGATGACGAACGCGTGTGGCCTTGGGTTCGACGTGGGCAAGTCGGTCTCGAACAAGGATCTCGGTGATTGCCTGCAAGCCGTTTGCGACATGAACGGCCTCGTCGTCCCGGCGCCCGCGCCGAGCGACGTGCCCCCGCCCGACGCCAACGAGTGCGACGTCGAGTCGTGCGGCGAAACCGGCGCGATCGTCCACACGCCGCAGCTCGACGGCACCGCGTGCGGCGGCTCCTCCACGTGCAAGCCGAGCTCATGTGCGGCGGGCGTGTGCGTGACGCAGATGCCCTTGCCCGGCACGGATGTCGTCCTGGAGACGCAGGTGCCCGGCGATTGCCACAGCACCGTGTGCGACGGCATGGGAGGCACGCTGGATCAGCCCGACGACGCGGACGTGCCGATCGATCTGACGCCGAATGACTGCACGATCCCCGTGTGCTCGGGCGGCACGGCGTCGACGGGCCCTGCTCCGGAGGGCGCCTCGTGCACGAATGCGGGCGGCGCGCTCAGCAAGTGTGATGGGAGTGGTAGCTGCATCTGACGTCGCGGGCGCGACGTGATCAGAACGTGACGCGAAGCCCCGCCGACGTGGGGCTCACGAGGAGGCGCAAGCTCGTCTGCGGCGCGGCCGGCGTGGTCGTGGAGGGCGCGTCGGGTGTGGTCTCGTCGCTCTTCACGGGCACACGCTTGCTACCGATCACCCACAGCGGCACGCCCACGCCGAGCGCCACGACACCCGTGATCAGGATGCCGTAGCCCACGGCTTGCTGCGTCTCGTCGGAGCGCGTCTCGCAGATCGTGGGGCCGAACTGTGACTCGCAGTAGATCGGGATCTGGCTCACCGCGGTGCTCGCGATCGCCGAGCCGGCGAGCACACCGACGATGCCCGCGGTCGTGGCCAGGATGCCGCCGACCATCATCGGCGTGCTCTTGCGCTCGTAGCGCGGAGGCGTCGGCTGCGGCTCGCCGTAGTAGGGGCCGTAGTACGGATATCCGTACGGGTATCCTTGCTGCGGCGGACCGTACCCTTGCTGCGGCGGACCGTATCCGGGCGGAGGTGGGCCGTACTCGCCGCCTTGCGGGGGCGGGCCGTATCCGGGCGGAGGCGGGCCATACCCGGGCGGATAGCCGTATCCTGCGGGCGGCGGCGGTGCGGGCGGAGGCGCTGCCGCGCCCGTACCGGTCGGGGGCGGCGCGCCGGGAGTGACGCCTGGCGCGGGCGGAGGTGCGGCGAGCGGAGGCGCGGCAGGCTGCTCTGCGGGCGCCTGTGCCGTGCTCGGCGGAGGCGGCGCTTGCGGCGCCTGGGCGTGCGCCGCGGGGCCCATCGCGAGCAAGGAGAGGCCCAGCGCGGAGGCGGCGACACACGCGAGGGAAGCGCGCGCTCGGCGAGCGGCGGGCGTCGCGCGAAGAAGCTCCGGATCCGGCAACGTGGGCATCGAGGACTGTCCTTTCGGCAGGGGCTCTGTGCGAGGGGAATCGAGGTCCCGCGGGCTGCGCTCGCTTTTACGATAACGAAAAACGAGATGCACGTGGCGCGTCAAGCGTGCTCCCGCGTCGAGGGAGCGATCACTCGTAGGCATCCTCGGCGGGACGGCTCGGCGCCTTCGGTGCTGCGGGCTTGCTCGCGCCGGTCTTCGTCGCGGCTTTCGGCTTGTCCGCGGGGGTCCCCGTCGGGCTCGCGGTGGGCTTCGAGGCCGTCTCCTTCGCCGCGGGCGCTTCCTTCGCCGCGGGCGCTTCCTTCGCCGCGGGCGGCTCTTCCGCAGTCACCGTGGCGCTCGCCTTCGTGGGGGCGTCGCTCGTGGGCGTCGGTGCTTCCGTCGGCGCGGCCTGGATCGGAGGCAACGGCAGCGAAGCGGGCCTCGTCTCCGGCTGCGCCTCCGGCTTCGGCGCAGGCTTCTTTTCCTGCGTGTTCGTGGCAGGTTTGTCCGGCGCAACCGTTGGGGACGAACCCCCTTGCCCGAGGTAGACGAACACGAACGCGATCGCCACGAGGCCGAGCAGCACGAGCACTGCGTGCTCCTTCTTCGGGCCCTTCCTCTTCGCGGGCTCGATCGCGTTGCTCGTGCTCTCCTCTTTCTCCGTCGTCGGCGTCGCTTCTGCGGCGCGTGAGGTCGCCTTCGCAGACTTCTTCGCGGCCTTGCTCTCCGACGCTTTCGACGCGGGCGCAGCGCTCTTGCTCGCGACGGTGTCCGAGGTGTTTTTCGTGGTGGCCTTCGTGGCCTGGCGCGTCGCGGCGGGCGCGGCTACGCTCGAGGCGCGCGTGGCCTCGTTGGATTTCGTCTCGCTGGGGGCGGCCGGCGAGGCCTGCGCCGGGCTGGCCGTCGGGGTCGGCTTGGAGACAGATGTGGAGACCGACGGGGAATGCGCGGCGCGCGCTCGGTGCTCCTTGCGCTGGGCACGGGAAAGCTTTTTGCTCACGATCCGACGCTAACCGAAGCGGGTTCGATCAGGCAAAACCTCGGATCCAGGGCAGGAAAAGCAACCGGGGTGGAAAGTCCGTTCTCGGACGGCTTGACATGGCCCCTTCGCCGAGTATCCTCCGCGTCCCCCGATTCCGGGTAGACGAACCACCATGCCGACCATCAGCCAGCTCATCCGAAACGGCCGCGAAGCCGCTCGTTACAAGACGGCCTCTCCGGCGCTCAAGTCCTGCCCGCAGCGGCGTGGCGTGTGCGTCCGCGTGTACACCACGACGCCGAAGAAGCCGAACTCGGCCCTCCGCAAGGTGTGTCGCGTGCGCCTCACCAACCAGATGGAGGTCACGAGCTACATCCCGGGCGAGGGGCACAACCTGCAGGAGCACTCGGTCGTGCTCATTCGCGGGGGTCGCGTGAAGGATCTGCCGGGCGTTCGTTACCACGTCGTGCGCGGCACGCTCGACGCTTCGGGCGCCGCGGGGCCGAGCTCGACCAACAAGGCGACCCGCAACCGCAAGCGCTCGAAGTACGGCGTGAAGCGTCCGAAGAGCTGAGCCGAGCTCGCTCTCCCCCGATCACAGTCCGCCAGAAGGAAGCACCATGCCTCGTCGACGTGAAGTTCCGAAGCGCAGAATCATTCCGGATCCGAAGTTCAAGGACAAGCTCGTCGCCAAGTTCACCAACTCGCTCATGTTGAGCGGGAAGAAGGCGACGGCGGAGAGCATCCTCTACGGAGCGTTCGACGTCATCCGCGACCGCTTCAAGGAGGAGCCCATCGAGGTCTTCCGGAAGGCGCTCGACAACGTCAAGCCGAAGCTCGAGGTGAAGAGCCGGCGCGTTGGCGGCGCGACCTATCAGGTCCCGGTCGAGGTTCGGCCGGAGCGTCGCGTGGCGCTAGCGATGCGCTGGCTCGTGACGTACTCGCGTTCGCGCGGCGAGAAGACGATGCGCGAGCGCCTCGCGGCGGAGCTCATCGACGCGGCGCAGAACCGCGGCAACGCCGTGAAGAAGAAGGACGACACGCACAAGATGGCGGAGGCGAACAAGGCCTTCGCGCACTACCGCTGGTGATCGTTCGGACCTAGAGCGGTCGGACACGGCAGGAGACACGTCGAGCGAGATGGCGAAGGCGACATAAGGATCGGGTTACGTGCTCGAACATGGCGGCGCGAAGCGCGCCGCCAACGAACGTACCCCGACACCCTCTCCAGGTTCTCGAAGCACGCCAAACGGAGGCGGGCAGGGCTGGAGAGGGTGTCGTGCGTTCGGGGTTCGAAGCGACGAACGGCGACGACAGCGACGCAAACGAGACTGACGCCCGACATCAGCAAAGACAAACCGACCGCAGGAGGAAGCAGTGGCCCGCGAATACAGCCTGGAGCGCACGAGAAACATCGGGATCATGGCCCACATCGATGCGGGCAAGACCACGGTGACCGAGCGCATCCTCTATTACACGGGCGTCAACTACAAGCTGGGCGAGGTCCACGAGGGCGCTGCGACCATGGACTGGATGGTCCAGGAGCAGGAGCGCGGGATCACGATCACGGCTGCGGCGACAAACTGCTTCTGGGAGCCGAAGGAAGGCCCGAGCGCGGGGATCCGGCACCGCATCAACATCATCGACACGCCCGGCCACGTGGACTTCACGATCGAGGTCGAGCGCAGCTTGCGCGTGCTCGACGGCGCGGTCGCGGTGTTCGACGGTGGCAACGGCGTCGAGCCGCAGAGCGAGACGGTCTGGCGTCAGGCGGACAAGTACCGGGTCCCGCGGATCGCGTTCATCAACAAGATGGACAAGATCGGCGCGGACTTCGACATGTGCGTCGACTCGATGAAGGACCGGCTCGGTACGAACGCGGTGGCGGTGCACTACCCGCTTGGCGCGGAGGACAAGTTCCGCGGCGTCATCGACATCGTCCGCATGCGCGCGGCCGTCTTCGACGACGAGACGAAGGGCGCCGAGTACAGGTGGGAAGCCATCCCTGCGGATCTCGAGGCGAAGTGCCGGGAGCTCCGGGAGCGACTCATCGAGGCGTGCGCGGACGCGAGCGACGCGGTGATGGAGAAGTTCGTCAGCGGCGACTCCGCCTCGGTCACCGAGGAAGAGATCTACGCGGCGATCCGCGCGGGCACGCTGAACTTCAAGCTCGTGCCGGTGCTCTGCGGCTCGGCGTTCAAGAACAAGGGCATCCAGCTCTTGCTCGACGCGATCCTCCAGCTCCTGCCTTCGCCGGTCGACATCCCGCCGGTGCAGGGCACGGATCCGGACAAGAAGGACAAGGTGGTGACGCGCAAGGCGGCGGACAACGAGCCGTTCGCCGCGCTCGCGTTCAAGGTGATGAACGATCCCTTCGGCCACCTCACGTACTTCCGGGTCTACTCGGGCACGGTCGAGAGCGGCTCGAGCGTCCTCAACTCGACGCGCGGCAAGCGCGAGCGTTTCGGGCGCATCCTGCGCATGCACGCGAACAAGCGTGAAGAGGTCAAGACCTGCTACGCCGGCAACATCTACGCGGCGGTGGGTCTCCGTGACACGCGCACGGGTGACACGCTCTGCGAGGAGAAGCACCCGATCGTCCTCGAGCGGATGGAGTTCCCGGACCCGGTCATCTCCATCGCGATCGAGCCGAAGACCAAAGCGGATCTCGACAAGCTCGGCGTGTCGCTCCAGAAGCTCATGTTCGAGGACCCGTCTTTCCGGACGTTCACGAACGAGGAGACCGGGCAGACGATCATCGCCGGCATGGGCGAGCTGCACCTCGAGATCATCGTCGACCGCCTGAAGCGCGAGTTCAAGGTCGACGCCAACGTCGGCAAGCCCGAGGTCGCCTATCGCGAGACGGTGATGCGCAAGGTCACCGATGTCGAGGGTCGGTTCGTCCGGCAGACCGGCGGGCACGGTCAATATGGTCACGTCGTGATCGATCTCGGCCCTGCGCCCCGCGGCGCTGGGTTCGTCTTCGTCAACGACATCACTGGCGGCATCATCCCCAAGGAGTTCATCCCCTCCGCGGAGAAGGGGATTCGAGACGCGCTCGGGCGCGGGGTGCTCGCTGGTTATCCGGTGGTGGACGTCGAGGTGCGGCTGCACTTCGGCAGCTACCACGAGGTCGACTCGTCGGGCCCCGCCTTCGAGGTGGCTGGCTCGATTGCGTTCCAGGAGGCAGCCAAGCGCGCGGGCCTCGTGCTCCTGGAGCCGGTCATGTCGGTCGAGGTGGTTTGCCCGGAGCAATACCTCGGCGACGTCATCGGCGACCTGAACAGCCGTCGCGGGCGGATTCTCGACATGGGGCAGCGGGGAAATGCGCGCGTCGTGCGCGCAGAGGTTCCGCTCGCCTCGATGTTCGGCTACGCGACGGACGTGCGTTCGAAGACGCAGGGCCGCGCGACGCACACGATGCAGATTTCGAATTACGCACCAGTCCCGGTCGCGATCCAGGAAGAGATCGTCGCCAAGCAGCGAGGTTAGGCAATGGCCAAGGAGAAATTCAGTCGAACGAAGCCCCACGTGAACGTCGGCACGATCGGTCACATCGATCACGGCAAGACGACGCTCACGGCGGCCATCGTCAAGGTCCAGTCCAAGCAGAAGCTTGCGAAAGAGATCAAGTACGCCGACATCGCCAAGGGCGGCACCGTCCGTGACGAGACGAAGACCGTGACGATCGCGGCGGCGCACGTGGAGTACGAGTCGCCGAAGCGCCACTACGCGCACGTCGACTGCCCCGGCCACGCCGACTACATCAAGAACATGATCACGGGCGCCGCGCAGATGGACGGCGCGATCCTCGTGGTCAGCGCGCTCGACAGCGTCATGCCGCAGACCCGCGAGCACGTGCTCCTCGCGCGCCAGGTCGGCCTGAACTACCTCGTCGTCTTCCTCAACAAGTGTGACGCGGTGGACGACCCGGAGATGCTGGACCTCGTCGAGATGGAGGTCCGCGAGCTCCTCAACAAGTACAACTTCAACGGCGACAACGCGCCGGTTGTCCGTGGTGCTTCGTTGCCTGCGCTCCAGGGCGACCCCAAGTGGGAGGCGAAGATCGGCGAGCTGCTCGAGGCGCTCGACACGTACATCCCGGAGCCGGAGCGCGCGATCGACAAGCCGTTCCTCATGGCGATCGAGGACGTGTTCTCGATCAAGGGCCGCGGCACGGTGGCCACGGGCCGCATCGAGCGTGGCGTGGTCAAGGTCGGCGAAGAGGTCGAGATCATCGGCTTCAAGGACACGCGCAAGACCGTGGTCACGGGCGTCGAGATGTTCCGGAAGCTGCTCGATCAGGGCATCGCCGGTGACAACGTCGGTTGCCTCCTGCGCGGCGTCGAGAAGGACGACATCGAGCGTGGCCAGGTCCTCGCGAAGCCGGGCTCGATCACGCCGCACACCCACTTCATGGGTGAGGTGTACGTTCTCAAGAAGGAGGAGGGCGGCCGTCACACGCCGTTCTTCACGAACTACCGCCCGCAGTTCTACATCCGGACGACGGACGTGACGGGCACCGTCAACCTCCCCGAGGGAGTGAAGATGGTGATGCCGGGCGACAACATCACGATGAACATCGAGCTCATCGCGCCGGTCGCGCTCGAAGAGCAGATGCGGTTCGCGATCCGCGAGGGTGGCAAGACCGTCGGCGCGGGCATCGTGACGAAGATCCTCAAGTAAGGAAGAAGCAGCGTCATGGCCGACACCACGAAGATCCGGATCCGCCTCAAGGCGTTCGATCACCAGCTTCTCGACAAGTCCACGAGCGACATCGTCGAGACCGCGAAGCGAACGGGCGCGCATGTCGCGGGCCCCATCCCCCTGCCCACGGAGATCCGTCGTTACACGGTCCTCCGCGGCCCGCACGTCGACAAGAAGTCGCGCGAGCAGTTCGAGATCCGCACGCACAAGCGGCTCCTCGACATCATCGAGCCGACGCAGCAGACCCTCGACGCCCTGATGAAGCTCGATCTTTCGGCAGGCGTCGACGTCGAGATCAAGAGCTAGGAGCGCGCCATGAAAGTCAACGTCTACAACCTCAAGCGGGAGCAGGTCGGCGAGATCGACCTTTCGGACGAGGTCTTCGGCGCCGAGGTCAAGGAGCAGCTCTTCTACGAGGTCGTCAAGGCCCAGCTCGCCTCGCGGCGCGCCGGCACCAAGGCCACGAAGGAGCGCAGCGCGGTCGCTGGCTCGACGAAGAAGCTCTACCGCCAGAAGGGCACGGGCCGCGCTCGCCAGGGCTCGATCCGCGCCCCGCACCACGCGGGTGGCGGTGCCGCGCACGGGCTCGAGCCGCAGGACTGGTCCTACCGTCCGCCGCGCAAGGTGCGCATCGGCGCGCTGAAGAGCGCGCTCTCCCTGTACGCCAAGGAGGGTCGCCTCATCGTCCTCGACAGCCTCGAGCTGCCCGAGATCAA
Source organism: Polyangium sorediatum (assembly GCF_029946465.1). NCBI lineage: Bacteria > Pseudomonadati > Myxococcota > Polyangiales > Polyangiaceae > Polyangium > Polyangium sorediatum. Next base: position 6,439 of record NZ_JARZHI010000030.1, on the reverse strand, counting down.
GACGAAGGCGATCGTCGACGCGCTCGGGGCCCTGCAGGCGGGCAAGAAGTCGCTCGTCGTCGACAGCGCCTCGAATGAGAAGCTGGTGAAGTCGATCCGCAACCTCGACGCACACCAGTTCTTGCCGCCGGAGGGCGTCAACGTGTACGACCTCCTCCGCCACGACCACCTCGTCGTCTCGAAAGAGGCGGCCAAAGCGCTCGAAGCGCGCTGCCTTCGGTAGAGGAACACGCCATGCAGCCCGAGCACATCATCCGTCGGCCGATCATGCTCACCGAGAAGTCGGCCCGGCTCCGCGAAGATAGCAACAAGGTCATCTTCGAGGTGCGCCGCGACGCGAACAAGATCCAGATCAAGGACGCGATCCAGGCGCTCTTCAAGGTCGGCGTGGTCGAAGTGAACACGCTCGTCATGCGCGGCAAAGACAAGCGCATGGGGCGCGGCTACGCAAAGCTGCACAACTGGAAGAAGGCGATCGTCACCCTCAAGCCGGGCGACCAGATCCAGTTCTTCGACGAGGAGAAGTCGGAGTAAGCCATGGGTATCAAGAACTTCAAGCCGACCTCTCCGGCGCGGCGCTACTACTCGGTCAGTGATTTCAAGGAAATCACCAAGGCCGAGCCCGAGCGCTCCCTCATCGAGAAGCAGACCTCGACGGGCGGGCGCAACAACTACGGCCGCATCACCTCGCGGTTCCGCGGCGGTGGCCACAAGCAGCGCTACCGGATCATCGACTTCCGGCGCGACAAGATCGGCATCCCCGCGACCGTCGCCGCCATCGAGTACGATCCGAACCGCACCGCCCGTATCGCCCTGCTCCACTACGTCGACGGCGAGAAGCGCTACATCCTCGCCCCCGATGGCCTGAGCGTGGGCGCGAAGCTGGTCGCGAGCCGCAACGCCGACATCAAGCCCGGCAACAGCCTCACGCTGCGCCACATCCCGCCCGGCACCTCGATCCACAACATCGAGGTCAAGAAGGGCAAGGGCGGCCAGCTCGTGCGCTCGGCCGGCGTCGCCGCGCAGCTCATGGCCAAGGACGGCGACTACGCCCAGGTGCGTCTCCCGAGCGGCGAGATCCGCAAGGTGCACCTCGATTGCCGGGCCACCATCGGCCAGGTCTCGAACCCCGACCACGCGAACATTACCCTCGGCAAGGCCGGCCGTTCGCGATGGCTCGGCCGTCGTCCGCACAACCGCGGCGTCACCATGAACCCCGTCGATCACCCGATGGGCGGCGGCGAGGGCCGCTCCTCCGGCGGTCGTCACCCCTGCTCGCCGTGGGGTCAGCTCGCCAAGGGCCTCAAGACTCGCAACAACAAGCGGACCGACGGAATGATCATCCGTCGGCGCGGAACCAAGGGTTGATTGAGCCATGCCGCGTAGCATCAAGAAGGGCCCCTTCGTCGACGGCCACCTGATGGAGAAGATCCAGACGGCGCAGGCCACGGGCGGCCCGAAGAAGGTCATCAAGACCTGGTCCCGCAGGTCCACCATCGTCCCCGACGCCGTGGGACTCACCTTCGCCGTGCACAACGGCCGCAAGTTCGTCCCCGTGTTCGTCACGGAGAACATGGTCGGCCACAAGCTCGGCGAGTTCGCCCCGACCCGCACCTTCCACGGCCACTCCGGCGACAAGAAGGCGAAGGTCGGCAAGGCCCCCGGCGGTCGCTGAGGGTCATTCGAGGGAGCTTCCCAGGGGAAACCCTGGGGAGCTCGCTCGCAAGGAGCTCGTCTCTCCGCTTCGGCGAGGGGCGAGCTCCTTCGCTTTTCGAATCCCAGCTGCGATCGCGGTCGGCGCGCCGCGGACCCTCAGCGCGACTTGAGCGCGTCCAGCGTCTCCTGGACCTTCGGGTCCTTGGACATCTTGCACGTCCGGCCCATCACCATCACCCAACTGAGCGCGCGGCTGTCCCCCTCCTCACGCGCTCGGTCGAGCAGCGCCGCCTTATCCGGACAGCTCTTCGCGGCCCAAAGGTCGAAGGCGATCCGCGTCGCAGGCGTCGCGCGGCTTCGCACCGCCTCCTGCTTCATGAGCTCCACCGCGCGGTCGGCCGCCTTCGAGCCGCCCTTGCTCGTCGCAAGCGCGTAGAGGACGTCGGGCCCGCGCGTGCCCATCTTCGTGCTGATGAGGTCGAAGACCTTGTCGACCTCGGCGCCCCCCGCGAAGGCCGCCTTCGACGCGAGCTCGAGGATGTCCGAGCGCACGTCCGCGTCCTCCGGTGAGCGCGGATCCGCAGCCACGAGCGACTCGAGCGTCGCCGTCGCATCCTTCACCTTGGCCGCACGCACCTCCTTCGCGAGCCGCGCGCGAAGCTCGCGCGAGTTGCCCGCCGAAGCTTGCGCCCGCGGCGCGTCCTCGTCGTCGGAAGGCGCCTCAGCCGCCGCCCCCGGATCCTTCGAGGCGCTCGTGTCGTCGCGGGCCTCGTCGAGGTCCGGGAACGGCGACGAGCGGAGCATGATGGCGAGCACGATCACGGCCACGATGCCGGCCGCGCCCGCGATCCCGAGCATGACAGGGCGGGGCAGGGGCGCAGCGGAATCCGGGGCGCGACCGGGCGGCAAGCCGACGATGGTCATGACGTGGGGAGAGGATACCGGGCGGTGGCGGCGTCCCTCAACAGCCTGCGAGGCTTGTTCAGGGGGTACTTGACGGCGTAGCGCCGGGGTTTCACCCCGGACCCGACTGGTCCACGATGGGGCTGCGCTCGGCAAGCCGAGCTACGCCCCAAACCCCGGGGTTGTCCACCCCTCGACCCGGACCAGGGCACGGCCCTGGACCTTGGGTGCATCGACCGCGATGCGGTCGATGCAAAGGCGTCGTGGTTGGCCACCCGCTCAGAACGTCCCGCGGACGCCCAGGTGGGCCGGGCCGACGACGAGCTCGGTGTGAGCGGCTTCGGGCTTCTTGTCCTTTTTCAGGCTGAGCACGAAGAGCGTCGCGCCTGCAGCCACGCCGACGGCGCCCACGATGAGGCCCACGTTGGCGACCGTCTGCTGCATCTTGCCCTTGTCGACGTCGCCTTGCCGATCCGCAGGACACGGACCGCCGCAGGTCGCCTTGAGGTCGTCGTACGTCGCATTCGACATCGAGCCGAAGACCGCGAACGTCACGAAGCCCGCGACGCCGAGCCCGCCGGCCGCGAACGCGCCGATCCGCATCCCCGACATGCCCTTGCTGCCGGTCTCGCCGCCGGAGCCGCCGTCGCCGCTGCCGTCGCCGCTCCCATCGCCGCCGCCGGTCTTGGGGCTCGCGAAGCCGATCGACACCGTCTTCGACTCGCCTGCGGCCGTGGTGAGCGATTGCGACGCAGCCGGCTTCGCGCCGGACTCGAGGCGGATGTCCACGGTGCCGGGCATCGCGGGGAAGGGTTTGCCCCAGCGATCCTGGGGCACCTCGACGCCTCCGATGGTCAGACGCGCGCCGCTCTCGGGCGTCGCCACGTCCACGCTCACGAGCGTGAGCTTCGTGTTGAGCTCGTCGCGCTCGACCTTCGCAGTCTCGCCCGTCTGTGCGTACTTCTCGCCGGCGGTTTGGGCCTCGGCTGCGACCTTCTCGAATTCGAGGTAAGCGTCGACGAGCTTGCCCATCTCCCGCAGACAGCGCGCCACGTAGAGGTGCGAGTTCGGGCTGTTCACCTTGGCGTACGAGGCGCGGAACTCCTCGATGGCCTTCTCGAACTTGCCGGTCTTGAACAGGTTCGAGCCGGCCTCGAACTTCTTCTTGGCTTCGGCGACGTCCGCTGCGGAGGGCGTTGCTGCCGCGGCGGGGGCTTGCGCATGGGCGTCCGTCGGCCCGAGGACCGAGAGCGCGGGGAGAGCAACGAAGAGAGCTGCGATCGCGGTTGTTCTGGTTCGCACGGCGCTCAGATTCCGGTGGGATCGAACTTGGTTGTTTTCTTGGTGGTCTTGTTCGTCGTCTTGCTCGTCCCGGTGGACGGCGGACGAACGGTCTTCGTCGTGTTGACGGCAGGCGCCTTCCACGTGGTCGGCGCCTTGTTCTCGCCGGCGGCCGCTTGGGTCGCCTCGGGCGCCGGGACGGCGGGCTCCTCGGCCTTCGGCTCCTCCGCCTTCGACGGTTCGGCCGTTGGCGTCGGCGGCGGCTCGGGCTGCTTCGCCTCCGTCGGCTGCGGCGGCGGCGTGGTGGCTTGCGCCGCAGGCGCCTGCTCCGTCGCCGTGGGCGTGGGCGTCGGCTTTTCGGTCTTGTCCCCGCCGCCGGAGAGCACCACGGCGGCGCCGATCGCGATCGCCGCGAATGCGCCGACCCCGATGAGGACCCGCTTCTTCTGCGACGCTTGCGCGGCGAGCAGGAGGTCGTCGTCGTCCTTTGCGGCCGGCTGCGCGGTCGTGGGGGTCGGGACCGGCACGCTCTGCAGCGTCTCGAGCCTCGGCAAGGGCGGCGCGGCCGGTACGGCGGGGCTTGCCGCGCCGATGTCGCCGAACACAGGGACGTCCGCGGCCTCGCTGCCGGCCTTCGCGGGCGCTTCCGGCTTCGAGTCGACCTTCGGCTCGCTGGTGATGGGCGGCGGGATGCTCGCGCGATCCGCCGCGAGGCTCGCGTCGGCTGCGGCGATCGCGGCGCGCAGCTCGGCCGCGCGTTTCGCGTTTGCCTCGCCGATCACCTTGCGCACGAAGTCGGCGACGTCCTCGTCCGTGATCGGCGTACCGACCTGCGAGGACACCTGATCGATCGCGCGCTGCATCTCGCCGGCCGTCGAGTAGCGCTTCGTCCGGTCCTTCTCGAGCGCCTTCAGGATCACCTTCTCGAAGTCCGCGTGGATGCTCGGGACGAGCTCGCGCGGCGGGATCGGGTCCTTCAGCGCGATGTTCTCCACGGTCTTGAACTCCGTCTCCCCGCGGAACGGGTGCAGGCCCGTGACCATCACGTAGAGCAGCACGCCGAGCGAGAAGAGATCGCTCCGGCGATCGAGCGGCAAACCGCCGAGCTGCTCGGGTGAGAGATACGGCGTCTTGCCTTTGACGACGCCCTCGGCGCGCGTGACGTAGAGACGCCCGCGCGACTTCGCCACGCCGAAGTCGGCGATCTTCGCGAAGCCTGACGTCGAGATCAGGATGTTGCCCGGCGAGATGTCGCGGTGGACGAGATCGACCAGCGCGCCGTTGTCGTCGCGCAGCTCGTGCGCGGCGTGCAGGCCTGCGCAGATCTGCGACGCGAGGCGCAGGATGATGTTCTGCGGGATCCCGCCGAGCGTCTTCGCTGCCTTCTGCACCGTGCTCAGCGTGTCGCCCTCGACCCACTCCATCACGATGTAGAGGATGTCGTCCTGCTCCCCGAGGTCGAAGATCTCGACCACGTTCGGGTGCCGAATCCGCGCCGCGACGCGCGCCTCGTCGAGGAACATCGTCTCGAAATCCGGATCGTCGGAGACGTCCGGCAGCATCGTCTTGATCGCGACGGTCTTCTGGAAGCCGCGCGAACCCTGCAGACGCGCGGCCCAGACGGACGCCATGCCGCCCTTCGCGACGCGCAGGAGGATCTCGTAGCGCCCGAGCGTGCTGCCGGGCTTCAGGCGATCGAGCGCCGTCGCCTTCGTGCGCGACACGGGCGCCTCGGAGCCGTCGCTCTCGGCTGGCGAAGGCCCGGTCGTCGGCGTCTTCGTGACGACCGTCGGCATCTCGGACTTCGTCACCACGACGTGCTCGGGTTTGTCCTCGGCCTTGGGCTCCTCGGCCTTGGTTTCCTCCGGCTTCTTCGCTTCGGCCTTGGGCTCCTCGGCCTTGGGCTCTTCGGGCTTCTTCGCCTCGACCTTGGGCTCCTCGGCCTTCGGCGCGTCCTTCACCTCGACCTTGAAGGCGTCCGCGTCGTCGTCGATCTCGATGTCTTCGCCGGGCAGCGACTCCGCGACCGGCCGGACGGGCGGCGGCGGCTTGGGCACCTCGGGCTTCGCGCCGACCACCGGCGGGGTCGGGGGCTTCGGGATGCTGATGCCGGGCTTCTGCGGCAGCGGCGCGGCCTTCGCCGGCGGCGGCACGACGGGCTTTTTTGCCTCGGCGGCCGGGGCGCCTTCGGGTTTGTCGGCCGGCTTGTCCGCGGCCTTCGCCTCCGCGGGCGCCTTCGCCTCGGCGGCGGGCTCGACCTTCGCGGCGGGCTTCGGCAGGGCGGCGGCTGCGGGCTTCGGCGGCTCGACGCCGCCCACGAGCGTCCGCTGACGCGTCATCGGCTTCGGGGCGCCGAGCTTCGGCACGGTCGGGCCTGCGGCCTTGTCCTCCGCCGCGTCTTTTTTCTCGGCGGCGGGCGCGGCCACGGGCGCCGACACGGCGGGCGCCTTCACGCCGAGCGGCGCCTTTCCGTTGGCCCCGGGCGCCGCGACACCGACGACCGTGGGCTGCGGCGGACGCGCGGCCGCAGCGGGGACGGGCTTCGGCCCGGCGGCGGCGGCCGGCGCCACGGCGGGCGACGCGGCCGGCGCCACGGCGG